>NZ_JASJXJ010000072.1:0-17945 GCF_035018685.1 Cryobacterium sp. RTC2.1 | reverse complement strand
GGTCCCGGGAGGGGGTTCCGCAGCGCTGTCCACACTGCTGTCCACGGGGCTGTCCAGGTGAGATTCTGAGGGTTCTTCAACTGTCATGGGGGCACTCTACGGACCACCACCGACATTCCACCGGCATCCGCCACCCCACAAATGGCCTGTGGAAAACCCGGTCAGAGAAACTTTGTTGAGGACGGGCCGCTGCCGGGGGCGGTCGCGGCGTGCGCTGTGTTCCCCGACCCGGGGACTAGATCAGTTGGCGCTTCTCGATCTGTTCGAAGGTGTTCGTCGCATCCCGGAGTCCACCCCACAGGACCACCTCTCCGGCGGTCAGGGACGCGGGGACGTCGATGATCCGCTGGTTGCTGCTGCCCCGGAACTGCAGTTTCAGGTCACGTTTCGCCAGCTCGAACCGACCGTCGACCAGGACGTCGATTCCGCGGAGCATGGCGAGCTTGTCCGGGCTCTCGAGCAAGAGCTCCTCGAAGGTGTATCCGGTCCAGGACCACACGTCCTTCGACGAGCCGAACTCCCGGCGCACCCGGTCGATCAGCCCGAGGCAGACCCCGGTGTTGAGGAAGGGTTCGCCGCCGAGCAGGGTCAGGCCCTGGACGTACTCCTGGCCGAGGTCGGCCAGGATCTGGTCTTCGAGTTCCTGGCTGTATTCCTGGCCGTAGCGGAAGCTCCAGGTGGCTTCGTTGAAACAGCCCTCGCACGCGAACAGACATCCGGACAGGTAGAGGCTGCACCGCACGCCTTCGCCGTCAACGAAGACGAAGGGCTTGTAGTCCCCGACGTATCGCTGGCTCAGCTTCTCAGACAGCCACTCGCCGGGCCGCGGGTTACGCATCCTCGGAGACCGGTGCCGGGGCATCCGCCCCGCTGATGCCGGTGCCGCCCGCCATGTGCTTGACCCGGGAGGTGATCTCCATGTGCCGGCCGTGCACCATTGGTCGGGCCTGCGGGTTGCCGAGGTAGCCGCAGGTGCGCTTGACGACGTCGCAGGTCATCGGGTCGGCGTTGCCGCATTCGGGGCACTCGAAGCCGCGCTCCGTCGCGTCGAAGTCGCCCGAGAAGCCGCAGGCGTAACAACGATCGATCGGGGTGTTGGTTCCGAGGTAGCCGATCCGGTCATAGGAGTAGTCCCAGACCGCCTCGAGTGCCTTGGGGTTCTGCTGCAGGATCGGGTATTCGCAGTAGTGGATGAACCCACCGGAGGCGAACTCTGGATAGACCTTCTCGAAGTCGAGCTTCTCGAACGGCGTCGGGCTCTTGCGAACGTCGTAGTGGAAGCTGTTGGTGTAGTAGTCCTTGTCGGTGATGTCAGCGACCGAACCGAACTTCGCGGTGTCGAGCCGGCAGAACCGGTCGGTCAGGCTCTCGCTCGGGGTCGAATACACGCTGAACTGGTAGCCGTACTCGTTGCTCCACTCCTGGGTGCGGTCGTGGAGCGTGCGGAGGATGTCGACGGTGAAGTCTTTCGCCTCGGGGTTTGATTCCCAGGCTCCGCCGTAGAAAGCCGAGGCCACCTCGTAGAGGCCGATGTAGCCGAGCGACACGGTGGCGCGCTTGTTCCTGAACACGGTGTCGACGGACTGGCCGGCCTCCAGATGCTGGCCGAAGGCGCCGTAGACATAGAGGATCGGTGCGTTCTCCGGGGTCGCTTCCTTGCAGCGCTCGATCCGGAAGAGCAGGGCGTCGCGGGCAATGCTCACACGTTCGGCGAGGATGCTCCAGAACTTGTCCTTGTCGCCGGCGGCCTCGAGGGCGATCCGCGGCAGGTTGAGTGTCACGACTCCGAGGTTCATCCTGCCCTCTGAGACGTCGTTGCCATCTTCGTCCGTCCAGCCCTGGAGGAAGGACCTGCAGCCCATCGGCACCTTGAAACTGCCGGTGAGTTCCACGATCTTGTCGTAGTTCAGGATGTCGGGGTACATGCGCTTGGTGGAACACTCGAGCGCGAGCTGCTTGATGTCGTAGTTCGGGTCGGTCGGGTCGAGGTTGAGGCCGCGCTTCACCGTGAAGATCAGCTTCGGGAAGATCGCGGTGCGCTTCTCCCTGCCGAGTCCCTCGATGCGGATCTGCAGGATCGCCTTCTGGATCTCGCGTTCGAACCAGCTGGTGCCGAGGCCGAAGCCGAGCGAGGTGAAAGGGGTCTGCCCGTTCGAGGTGAACAGGGTGTTGATCTCGTATTCGAGGCTCTGCATCGCGTCGTAGATGTCCTTGAGGGTCTTCTCCTCCGCGAACTGCTGGTGCTGGGACTCATCGGCGATCCATGTCCTGGCGTCGGCGAGGTGCTTCTGGAGGTTCTTCTCCGCGTACGGGGCGAGCACCTCGTCGATCCGGTTGCCCGAGCATCCGCCGTACTGGCTCGACGACACGTTCGCGATGATCTGCGAGATCTGCGCGGTGGCCGTCTGGATCGAGCGGGGCGGGTCGACGTCGGCGTTGCCGATCCGGAAGCCGGTGCTGAGCATCGTCTTGAAGTCGATGAGGCAGCAGTTCGTCATCGGGGCATAGGGGTGATAGTCGAGGTCGTGGTAGTGCAGGTCGCCCTTCTGGTGGGCGTTGGCGACGTGCGGCGGCAGCATCTTCAGGCCGATCGCCTTGCCCACCGCGCCGGCGGTCAGGTCACGCTGGGTGTTGAAGACATCGCTGTCCTTGTTGGCGTTCTCGTTGACGACTGTTTCGTCTTTGCTGATCAGCTTGATGATCGAGTGGTTGATGTCGGTGGACTTACTGCGCGCGAAGTCGCGCTGGATCCGGTAATTGATGTACGCCTCTGCGGCTTCGTATTCCTTGCTGTCCAGCAGGGCGTGTTCCACGATGTTCTGGACCTCGTAGATCTTGATGTCGACCGCGAAGCGCGAGGCTATCTCGCGATCGATACGAGTGACCAGGTCACGGATGATCCGGTGCGTGAGCGGGGTCAGTTCGCCGTTCACTTCCGTGAAGCTCTTGGCCAGTGCGGCATAGATCCGGGCGTCATCGAAGGCGAGCCGGCGACCGTCGCGTTTCGACACCATAAGGGTGCTGAGACCGCTGCCAGCCGTAGGCGTTCCTGTGCCGGGGTCTTCTGTCTTCAACACGCGCTGCTGCCTCCTTGACTAATACTCCCCACGACAATCGAGCGGGACAGTTAGTCGGGCGAAAGACCATATCTAGTGGTTGGGGCGTGAGATCGATACTACCTGTTGTGGTCAGACCACAGGAGCACATTTTGCTCCGCGCCACGCGAAAGGTGTCGGAAAAGGCCAGATTCCGGATCAAGCGCAGCCGCAAGTCATGGGCGGCACGGTAGGCAGCGTGGCGCAGGGGCGGCATGGTGAGGAGCCTGTGCGGCGAGAAGACGATGTGGCGAGGCGGCTGCGTGGTGCGGAGGCCTGTGGGCAGCTCCGCACCACGCGCACGGCGACGCCCCGCTGTCGCCCGTGAATCCGCATCGTGCGTGGTTCGGACATGCCGGTTACGGCGTTCCCCCCGGAACTGTAACCTAGACATGTCCAACCGAAGGCAAGCGTAGCAGACGATAGACATGTCCAATGTTGAGGTCCGGGGTTGGCTGAACGTGGCATCGACCGGGGGAAAGACCATGGATCACCAAGAACGCCAGAAGCGCGCGCACGAGCTTGTCGCGGCACTCGATTTGCCGCGGCCGCTCACGCCCGAGCGGCTCCACGCGCATATGGAGAGCCTCCGGAAAAAACAGATTGTGATCCGCGAGGGCAGCGAAACGATGCTGCACGCTGGTGTCTGCGGACTCTGGATCGAGGTCGCCGGCGAAGCCTTCGAGCGCATCCACCATGCCCCGACGATCTCAGCAGTGCATCGGCAGCAGCTCATCAACCATGAATATGGCCATATGATCCTCAGCGACGACAAGGAATTACTCTCGGCCGATCAAGTCGCGCGATTCGCGCCCCTGATCCCCTATGACGCCATCGTGCACGCACTTTTGCGAAGCAGTTTGACCGACGAGCTGGAAGCACTCGCCGAAGCGATCGGCGACCGGCTCGCCTTGACTATGCTGAGTGACCGCGCGGAGGCCCGTGACGGCGCCCGGACCGGATTCGGGCGGGTGCTGTAGTGGCCTCCCTCATCGCTGGTGGCGTGAGCGCGCTCCTTTGGCTGGCCGCCCTGTTCTGCCTCCCGTCCGTCGTGCGGGGCCGTCGGCGCCTGCTGTTCTCGTTTCTTGCGGTGTTCGCGCTGACGATGTCGCTGCAGACCGATCTTGTCTTCGACGTGCTCGATGCCGCTCTCGGCGGCGTGAACGTGACGTATTACCTTTTCCACGTCACTGCGGTCATCGCAATAGCACTTCTCAACGAACTCGTGCGGGCCGCATCGTCGGCGCACCCCGGTGGGTGGCGGATCAAACCTCTCTCTGCGATCTTCCCGGGGGTGGTCATTCTCATTCAGTCAGTGTTGTTCTTTGGGGCCGACTGGCGACTGCTGCCGGACATCCGCTTTCTCGATCGGTGGGACTACACGGCGTACGCGGCGACCACCTGGGTGGCCCTGGCGTATTTCTCGGTCACGGTGGCGGCGGCATGTCTCTCGGACCGGCGAAGGCAGCGACGACGGCTGACCCGGGTCTCACTCGGCTTCGTCGTTGTCGGCTGCGCCGGTGTCATCGTGTACGCCGTCGTCAGCCTCCTCAATGCGGTCATGGCGAACGTCAACCACAATGCTGACTTCGCGACCGGGACGGGCGGCGTCTACTATGCGGCGCTATTGATCGCGCCCTCGTGCCTGGCCGTTGGATTCGGCCTCACGGCGGCGGTGGACGGCGTCATACGAGTCCAACGGGAAGTCCAGGTTCGCGTTCTCCTGGTGAGGCTCGCACCTCTCTGGGAGCGGCTGTTGTCCGAGTCGCCCGAACTCAGCCTTGACGTTCCTGAGGCGAGGATCCACTTGGTTCTGACCCGCGGCGCCGCTGCGCGACTCTACCGTCGCTATGTCGAGGTTCGTGATTGCCTCCTGCTGTATCCTCAGGAAATATCGCGGTCGGACCAGGCGCTGTTGGCTACCGCTGAGCACCTCGTTTCCCCGGGTGGCGCTCGAGCGTTGCCCGTTATGACTGTGGAGGGGCAGCCGTGATGCGACGAGACGTAGCGGGGACGGCGCACCGATGAAGAGGGGAACGCCTGACGTGAACGGCAAGACTCCTCCGACCGCACAGGGTCTCAGCGCGCAGATGGAACTGGCGAGGAAGCTCAACCTTCTGCTCGACGTCGTCGTCGCAGAGGGAAATACCCCGTATACCTACCGCGAGATAGCCGAGGGCCTGCGGGACCGGTCGCTTTCCCTCTCCCGAGCCCGGTGGGCATATATGATCGCGGGGACCGGCCCTCTCGTGACAGACGAGAAACTCCTGACCGGAATTGCCGAATTCTTCCGGATCCCGCCGGCCTACCTCCTGGGTTCCGACGACGATATCCCCGTCCGAGTGGACACCCAACTCGCCTTTGTCAAGAAGCTCCGCGCACAACGAGTCGTGAATTTCGCCGCGAGGACTCTCGGCGATGTCTCCCCGGAGACTCTGCGCACCATCACCCAACTTCTGAAAGAGGACACTCTCGAATGACTCCGAACGCATTTGTGGCTCCCGCCGATCTGACTGCCGCGCTTGATCGGTTCCGGACCGCGCATGGCCGCGCCCCGCGTATCGGGGTCGACCTCGATGCGACGACCGCCGACACGGTCGGTGGTCTCCGAAACTGGATGGGGGAGAAGCTCTCGATCCCCCTGGCTGAACGGTCCACGCGATTCCCCGACCTCGACCAGTACGCCATGTGGATCGGCGACGACGCGTGGTTTGTCGATATGCCGGACTTCCTCGGCCATTTTGGTCATGCCGAACGCCACGGCTTCTACCTGGGCCTCGCGGTGTTCGACGAGGCCGTCGTGACGCTTCTCGCCCTTGAGGCTGCCGGATGCGAGCTTGTTGCCGTCACGGCCAGGAGTGACGAGTTCAACCCCGATACGCGGGAGTGGATCGCGTCGAACGGACTGCCCCTGGCCACGGTCGTGCATTCGGGTTTCGACAAGCATGCGCTCGAGGGGATCGACCTGTTCGTCGACGACGCCCCGCCCGTCGTGACCGGTCTGCTGAAGGCCGGACGGAGCGTCGTCGTTTTCGACCAGAGTTACAACCGAACGATTCCGGAGCACGACCGCGGAACGCGGGCGACCGGCTGGGGCGCACCCATGCTCGCGGCCGTGACCCGTCTGCTGACCGCGCAGGCAGCGGTCGACTAGCGTCGGCGTGCGCGCCGAGCGTGGTCGCCACGCGGCGGGCGCTGTTCGTGGGGTTAGCTGAGGCTCGCCAGGACGAGGGCGAGGGCAGCGGGGAAGAACTGGAGTGCGGCCGCGCGTCGGTAGGAGGGTCCCGTTGAAGCGAGGACGACGCCGGCAACCGACATGCAGGCGGTTCCGAAGATGACCGCCGTCTTGCCCGCGATGAACGCGGAACCGGACTGCCCGAGCAGCACGACGCCGACGAGCACCCCGACCGCGAGGGCGAGGTTGTAGAAGCCCTGGTTGTACGCCATCGCGCGGATCGTCGCCGCTTCGTCCCTGGATGCGATCCCGAACCGCCCGTAGACGGCGGGGCGCATCCAGAGCACGCTCTCGAAGAGGAAGAAGACCACGTGCAGGAGTGCGGCGATGGTGGCGACGATTTGGGCGGCGATGAGCATGGGTTCCTCCGGAAGATTGTGAACCAATCGGTACGGAACTCATCCTGCCGTATCGGAGTCTGCGGCGCGACTCACGGGCGTCAGCCGATGCGGGCGACCGTGACAGCGATCTCGGAGATGACCGGGTCTCCGGCGTGACGGAAGTGCTCGGCGATGGCATCGTGAACGCGGCGGCAGACATCCGGTGCCGCATGATCGGGGCCGACGCCGATGTTCGCGGCGATCGAGAGTGCGCCGGACCTCTCGACGACGACGATTGGATTCGGCGCAGCCACGCTCGGGATCAGCGCGGCGACGACTGAGGCCACGACCGTGGTCAGGAGCGGGCCGGCCGGGTAGAGCGCGTCGACGCCGGGGACCGCGAGAATGTAGTCGTCGAGTTGGTCGGCAGCGACAGCGGGCTCACTCATCGGCTTCTCCTTCGGGGGTCGGCAGGGCTGTCGTGAGGTACAGGTCGGTGACCGTGATGTCGACGGCGGCGATCGACAGTTCCGTCTGCTGCACGAGCACGGCGTAGACCGCCGCGCGCAGGCGTGCGGTGAGGGCCGTGATGCTCTCGCCGACATTCATCCCGTCGGCCCCGACCGACACCTCGAGGCGCACCGTGATCGGGGCTCCCGGCTCGGTGACGTCGCCGTCGAGGCGGCAGCGACTGATCAGGATGCCGTCGATCCCGTCCCCCGCCGTGCGCAGGACACCGATGACCGCGCCTTCGGTGAGCGCCAGCCGGGCGACCGGTGAGTCGGACGTGAGCGGGATCCGCCGACCGGCCCGGGTCTCGAGCCGGATGCTGTCGATGATGGTCGCGACCCAGCCGTCAGTCCGTGACGACTCCCGGTCCACGGCGGCCGAGTCGACCCGGCGCAGCGCTGCTCGGAGCCGCTCGAGGCGGGTGAGGGCCGTTGTGCACGCCGGGGAGTCGTCGATGCTCGAGTCGCTCGGGGTGCGACCTCGGTCGAGGTAGTCGTTGAGGTCCTCGATCGTGTGCCCGGACAGGCGGGCCTGCTCCTCGGCCAGCTCTTCGGGGTCGAAAGCCACAAAGGGGGTGTCTGGGGCGTTCATCGCCAGTCCTCCAATTCCCGCAGCAGGGTTTTTCGGGCGCGTGCCAACAAGCCTCGCACGGTCGACACGGGCAGGTCGAGTTCTTCGGCGATATCGGTGTAGCTGTATTCGCCGAGTTCCCGCAGGGTCCAGCAGCGCCGCTGGTCGTCCGGCAGCTCCGCGAGGCATCGCGCGAGCGCCTCGGCCTGTTCCTGCGTCTCGGCGACGTGGTGCGGCGTGAGCGCCGCCGGAGCCGCGGCATCCGTTTCGGTGATGTCGGCGTGGTCGCGGCGGGCGCGAACCCGGTCGATGCTCTTGCGACCGCAGATCCGCATCAGCCAGCTCTTCACCGCGGCGCAGTTCTCAAGGGTCGGCAGTTGCCGCCAGGCCGTGATGAATGACTCCTGCACCACATCGTCCGTCTCGTCGTTCGAACCCAGGATCCGGGTCGCGTGCACGCGCATCAGAGGGCCGTGGCGACGGACGAGAACCTCGAAGGCGCGAACATCGCCGTCGGCCGCGCGGTCGGCGAGCAGGGCGTCGGATGCCGCGTCGAGAGCGGATGGGACGGCGTGCCTCGTAACGGTGGTCATCACGTCCTTCCCGATTCACCCGGTGGTGCGCCCAATAGATTTTCGATCTCCGCGTGACGAACCGGTGGCGGCCTACGTCATACCAGTGACGATCATCACGATCTTCGCCCATCGACAACGAAAGAATACCCAACATGCCGCTCTCCCGTGCTCTCCGCGGTATTTCCGATCGCGACTCGTCCGGCGGTGTCTCCGGCGGCGATTCGGTCGGCGGACAGACCGTCATCAGCGACAGCGTTGTCGCCAAGGTCGCGGGCGTCGCCGCCCGTGGCGTGACCGGGGTGCACTCCCTCGGCAGCGCGCCCGTCCGGGCCTTCGGCGCCATTCGCGAGGCCCTGAGCGGAACGGACCTGAGCCAGGGCGTCAGCGTCACGGTCGGTGACACGGACGTGGTCGTCGACATCGTCATCGTGGCCGAGTACCCGGTTCCGGTGCACCAGATCGCCGCCGAGGTGCGGGCGAGCATCACGCGGGCGATCGAGGACTTCGTCGGCCTCGGCGTGTCGGCGGTGAACGTCACGATCAATGACGTGCACCACCCCTCGGAAGACGACCAGACTTCCCGCGCAACCGCGTCGGGCACCCCCAGAGAAACACCGAGAGAAAGTGACAACACGATGAGCGCATCAGACAAGATCAAGAACGCGGCCGAAGACCTCAAGGGCAAGGCCAACGAGGCCATCGGCAAGGCCACCAACGACGACTCCAAGGTCGCGGAGGGGCGTGCGGAGCAGGCATCCGCGAGCGCCAAGAAGGCCGGCGAGAACATCAAGGACATCTTCAAGGACTAGACCTCTTCCGGCGCGGCGGGCCCCGGCCTGCCGCGCCGCCGTCGTTCCGCCGCCAGACCGCTCCACCGCTAGACCGTTTCAAAATCCGCAACCACGTGTGACCAATCCAGAAAAGAGCACCCCATGGGCTTCTTCGGCTTCCTTTTCCTCGGCCTGATCGCCGGGGCCATCGCCAAACTCATCCTCCCCGGCCAGCAGGGCGGCGGATGGTTCGTGACACTGCTCCTCGGCGTCGTCGGCGCACTCCTCGGCGGGTTCCTCGGCGGCATCCTGTTCAACGCTCCGCTGCAGGACTTCTTCTCGCTGCAGACCTGGCTTCTCGCCATCGGCGGCTCCATCGTCGTCCTCTTGATCTACGGACTCGCAACGGGTCGCCGCCGCGCGGTCTAGGCATCCGTTCTACCCCCCATTCTGGTGGGGCGCCGCGCATTGACAGGGCCGAGAGGTCACCCGTTAATGGGGATTCCGGCGCCCTAACCCGACTGTCTTCCGCGCCATCCCGGCGCGGGAGACAGGGGCCCAGAATGGAGCTCAGCGATATGGACGTTCAGTCAGGCAATCCTGCGGCCGCCAAACACCGGCTGACCGGTAATTTCAGTCGGAGCCGCCCGCGCTGGCTCGCCTGGGTCTCGACCTTCGTGCTTGCACTCGTCTCCGTCGGAGTCGCCGACGGATTCGCTGCCCTTCCGGCCAGCGCTGCCGTTCCCGCCGTCATCACGCTCACCTTCGACGACGCGAACGCGGACCAGCTGACCGCGGCCTCGATCCTTAAGGCGAATGGGTTGCACGGCACCTTCTACACGCCGTCCGGGTATATCAACCAGCCGGGCTACATGACACTTGCCCAGGTGCAGACTCTCGTCGCCGACGGCAACGAAATCGGCGGCCACACCGTGACGCACCCCGACCTCGCCACCCTCCCGACGGACGAGGCGACCCGCCAGGTCTGCAACGACCGGGTCAACCTCACCAACTGGGGATTCCGGGTGACGAGCTTCGCCTATCCCTTCGCCTCGCTGCTGACCCCTGCCACCGAAACCATTGTCAAGAACTGCGGGTACAACAGCGCCCGTGGCCTCGGAGACATCCAGACCCGGTTCGGCTGCACGGGATGCGCGCTCACCGAGAGCGTCCCGCCGCCCGACCCGTACCTGACCCAGGCTCCGGATGAGGTCGACAACACCTGGAGCCTGACCGACCTCCAGAACACCGTCACCCAGGCCGAGACCGCGGGCGGCTGGCAGCAGCTGACCTTCCACCACATCGCGACGGGGCTCACCGACCCGCTCACGATCAGCCCGACCCTGTTCACCCAGTTCGTGCAGTGGCTGAAGACCCGCCCTGCGACGACGACGGTCAAGACGGTCGACCAGGTCATCGGCGGCACCGTCAAAGCCGTCGTCTCCGGCCCGGCCGTCACGCCGAAGCCCGCCGGCATCAACCTGGTCTCCAACCCCGGCTTCGAAACCCTGACCGCCGGACTACCCCAGTGCTGGCAGGGCGCCTCATACGGCACGAACACCCCCGCCTTCACCACGGTCACCCCGGGCCACAGCGGCAACCGGGCGGCCCGCCTGACCATGACGGGCTACTCCAACGGTGACGCGAAATGGCTGCCGACCCCTGACCTGGGCGGATGCGCCCCCGCGGCCACCCCGGGCACGGCGTACGCGCTCGCGGCCTGGTACAAGTCCACGGCAGCGACCCAGATCGAGGTCTACTACCGGACCGGACTCGGCTCCTGGACCTACTGGACCGCGAGCCCGCTCTTCGCCGCGTCCGCGACCTACCAGAAGGCGAGCTGGACGACCCCGGCACTGCCCGCCGGGGCGAGCGCGATCACCTTCGGCCTCAACCTCCTGAGCAACGGCACCCTGACCACGGACGACTACACGGCCTTCGACGCCGCAACCCTGCCCGTATCCCCGCCGCCGGCCCCCGGCGCCAACCTGATCCAGAACTCGAGTCTGGAGACCGCCGGCGTCGCCGCCCTCCCGCAGTGCTACCAGATCGGCGGTTACGGCACCAACACGGCTGCGTTCACGACCGTCGCGACGGCGCACACCGGCACCAAGGCGGAGAAGCTCGTCGTGACGAACTACGCGAACGGCGACGCGAAGCTGCTGCCGAGCCTGGACAGCGGGGCCTGCGCCCCGCCCGCGATAGCCGGGCGCACCTACTCGCTCCGGGCCTGGTACACGTCGACGACCTCCACCCAGTTCGCGGTCTATTACCGGGATGCGAGCGGGGCCTGGCAATACTGGACGTCGAGCCCGTGGCTCGCGACGGCATCCGCGTACACTCAGGCGAGCTTCACGACCCCGGCCCTGCCGGCCGGTGCCACCGCGATCAGTTTCGGGCTGAACCTGTTCAGCAACGGAACCCTCGTGACCGACGACTACGCGATGTTCGACACGGTCGGAGCCCCGGCCTTGTAATGGCAGGGGATGCCGGTCGCGCCGCCCTGGGCCGCGCCCGGCATCCCCTGTGCGCGCGTGTCGTGCCTGTCGTGCCTGTCGTGCCTGTCGTGCCGGTCTCAGATCCAGTCGTTGCGCTTGAAGAGCAGGTAGAGCAGGGCGGACAGGCCGACGATGAGCGCGATGGAGCTGTAGAAGCCGCCGACTTCGCTGAAGCCCGGGTACGGAACATTCTGGCCGTAGAAACCGGTGATCGCCGTGGGCACCGCAATGATTGCCGCGTAGCCGGTGACCTTTTTCGTGATCACGTTGAGCCGGTTGCCCTGGATCGCGAGGTTCGCCTCGAGCACGCTCGTGGCCAGGTCCCTGAGGCTCTCCGTCCACTCCATCGCGCGCAGCACGTGGTCATAGACGTCCTGGAAGTACGGCGCCATGTCGTTTGGCAGCAGGTGCACGTCGCGGCGTAACAGGGTGTTGACGACCTCACGCATCGGCAGGATCACCCGGCGCATCAGCACGAGGCTCTTCCGGAGATCAAAGGAGCGGCGCTGCACAGCCTCCTGGTCGCTCCTCGGTTCGAAGAGCTGGCTCTCGAGCTCCTCGACCTGTTCGTCAAGGGCCTCGACGGCCTCGAAGTAGCCGTCGACGAGGAAGTCGAGGAGTCCGTGCAGGAGGAACGCGACACCGTTCGAGGCGAGGTCGGGGGAGGAGTCCCAGCGGGCGACGACGGCGTCGACGTCGAAGTCAGGGTCCTTGTGCACGGTGACGAAGGCCCGCTCGGTGATGAAAGCGGCGATCTCCGAGGTCTCCACCGAGGCCGTCTCCGGCGAGAACGTGATCGAATACGCCGACAGGAACAGGTGGTCGGAGTACCGGTCGAGTTTGGGACGCTGGTGCAGCTTCAAGGCGTCCTCGACGGCGAGGGCATGCAGGCCGAGTTCCTCCGCGAGCAGGTCCAGGTCCGCTTCTTCAGGCGAGCACAGGTCCACCCAGACCACACAGCCCTCGTCGGCGAGGTGTTCGGAGACGTCGGCGAGCGGGAAGCCCTCGTCGACGAGGTCCCCGTTCCGGTAGCAGCGGGTTTTCGGTGTGCGCACACCTCAGTCAAGCAGCATCCGCGGAGCAGCGGGGTCAACGCTCCTGCCGAGTCTCATCGCCGTCGCGCCGAGGCTCGTCGATGCTGTGTGACGCTGCGCTACGTTTCGTGACCGGGCGTGACCGGCCGGAATGTCGCTCAGGTCATTCGGTGAATAACGTCGTCTCGAGACCACCCCAGGTCTCGAGACCACCCCGGGTGCCGCAGCGTACGCCGTCCACCGAATGGAAGTGAAGCCCATGTCCACCAAGACCCACACCACTGCTCGTCGCACGGGGATGCGCCTCGCCCTCGGCGCGGCATCCGTCGCCCTGCTCGCCACCACCCTGAGCGGATGCGCCGCCTCGGCCGATGCCACCTCCGGTGCCACCGCAGCCGGTCCGGCCGCAGAGCTCCGGCTCGGCTACTTCGACAACGTCACCCAAGCCCCTGCCCTCGTCGGAATCGAGAACGGCCTGCTGCAGGATTCCCTCGGCAGCACCAAGCTCAGCACCCAGATCTTCAACGCCGGCCCCGCGACGATCGAGGCGCTCAGCGCCGGCGCGATCGACGCGGCATACATCGGCCCGAGCCCGGCCGTGAACAGCTACATCAAGAGCAAAGGCGAGTCGGTCGAGATCGTCGCAGGCGCGACAAGCGGCGGAGCAGCCCTCGTCGTGCGCGAGGGGATCAATTCCGCCGCCGACCTCAAGGGCAAGACCCTCGCCTCCCCGCAGCTCGGCAACACTCAGGACGTCGCACTGCGAGCCTGGTTGAGCAGCAAAGGCTTCACAACGGACACCTCCGGCGGCGGCGACGTGAAGATTACGCCGACCGAGAACGCACAGACCCTCACCCTGTTCCAGAGCGGCGCCATCGACGGCGCCTGGCTACCGGAGCCCTGGGTCTCCCGCCTCGTCGTCGACGCCGGCGCCAAAGTGCTCGTCGACGAGTCCTCGCTGTGGCCGGACGGCGCCTTCCCGACGACCGTACTCCTGGTGCGGAAGGGATTCCTGGCCGAGCACCCGGAGACGGTCCGGGCCCTCGTGGCCGGCAACGCGGCATCCGTCGACTGGCTCACGAAGAACCCGACGGATGCGGCAACCGTGATCAACAAGAAGCTCACGGCCGACAGCGGGAAGGCTCTCTCCGATGCCGTGATCACGCGAGCCTTGACCAAGGTGACGTTCTCGACGGACCCGCTCGCGTCGACGTTCGCGGTGAGCCTCGAGAACGGCGTGTCGGCCGGCACCACCAAGACCGGCGACCTGAACGGCCTGTTCGACCTGACCGCGCTCAACAAGGTGCGCACGGCGGCCGGTGAGAAGCCGGTCTCGGCCGCGGGCCTCGGTACCGAATAGCCCCGCTTCCCGCCGCGAGAGTCCACTTTCGGCCCTTATCGCCGGTAACTTAAGGGCCAAACGTGCATTCTCGCGGGAGCGCGGCGGGAGAGCGCGGCGGGATCGCGCGGGCGGCAAGGAGGGCGACGATTGCGCCGAAGAGCACGAGGCTCACCGGTCCCGTGCCGAAGTCGAGGCCGCCCCGCTCGAGCGAGACGGCGGCCCAGTCGGCGAAGGATGCCCCGAGCGGCCGGGTCAGGATGTACGCGAACCAGAATGCGAGCGTTGCGTTCATGCCGAAGCGGCGATACGCCAGTGCGGGGATGGCGATGAGCACAGCGAAGACGATTCCCGACGCGAGGTAGCCGAGGCCGAAGGTCATCGCGGTCAGGTCGCCGGCAGCGGTGCCGAGGGCGAAGGTGGTGAGGACCGTCGCCCAGTAGAAGAACTCGCGGCGGCGGGTCACGATGCTGTGGATGGAGAGCGACTTCTCGGTCGTCCGCCACGCAAGGAAGATCGCAGCGAGCGCGAGGACGAAGGCGACCGTGGACACGAGGTAGGGGATTCCGAGGCCTACGTGCACGGCATCGGCTGCCATCGTGCCGAAGATGCTCACCATGACGACGGCGAGCCAGTAGACCCACGCGACGTAACGGCGAACGGCGAACTGCAGGAGCAGGGCGGCGAACAGGCCGAGGCCCGCGAGGCCGACGGCGACGGGCGGGTCGATCTGGTGCACGAGGTAGTCGGCCGTCGTCTCGCCCATCCCGGTCGTGAGCACCTTGGTGACCCAGAACGCGGCGGTCACCTCGGGGACCTTGCTGAGTATCGGGCGGCCGCTGAACCGCGGGACACGCAACCGTTGGCCACGCGGAGCCGTCTCCTCGGCCGTGCCCAGAGGCGTCGCAGGCTCCGCAACCCGTGCCCGGTCAGTTATCGGAAGGGGATTCTGATCGATCTCTGCCACGTGTGCTCCGCTCGTCCGCTCCCCAACTTACGGAGAGGCGGGCCAGGAACAATGACGGATCGGGTGCGCGGTCAGGTTGCGGTCAGGCGCGCTCGGCCTGGTCCTGCCGGGGCGCCCGGGCGCAGAACTCCCGCACCTCGAGGGTGATCGCGCCCGTCGCAGCCTCGCGCTGCCGGCCGGGGAGAAACGTGCGCTCAGCCCGCCTGCTGTGTGCGCCGAGGGCGTTGACCGGGGAGCGGTGACGCGGGCAGACCCCGGTTACAGGGGGCGGCATCCGCGGCGACCGCGGTGAGCGAGAACGGGAGGAGAGGAGCTGGCCGAAGAAACGGACGACCCGAGGGAGGGTCCGCTCGACGCGTACTCCCGGGTCGTGACCGAGGTCGCCGCGACCGTGACCCGCCAGGTCGCGGCGATCGAGATGTCGGTCGCCACGCCGCGCGGACGGGTGCGCCGCGGCGCCGGTTCGGCCCTGCTCTACTCCGCACAGGGCTACCTGCTCACGAACGCTCACGTCGTGCTCGGGGCGGATGCCGGCCTCGCCCTCTTCTCCGACAGCACGAGCAGCGCCATCGAGATCGTCGGCTCCGACCCGCTTTCCGACCTCGCCGTGGTCCGTTCCCGTGCGCTGACCCCGCCGGAGCCCGCCCGGCTCGGCAACGCCGACACTCTCCGCGTCGGCTGCCCGGGTCATCGAAGACGTCATCCAGACGGATGCAGCCGTCAAACCCCGGCAACTCCAGTGGGGCGCTCGCCGACTCGCGCGGCACCGTCGTGGGCATCAACACGGCCGCCGCAGAGGTCGGACTCGGCCCCGCCGTGCCGATCAACCCCACGTCCCGGCGCATCATCGAGACGCTTCAGCGGGAAGGCAGGGTGCGCCGGGCATACCTCGGCCTGGTCAGTACGCCGATGCCGCTTCCGGTCACCGTGCTCCGGGGCACCGCGATGGTCGACGTGATCGCCGAGACGGAGGAGCTCGCAGCCCTGCGCTGAACCCGCCCTGCGCCAGGCGTTCGGGTGGGAAGGAGACTGCGCGATTCCGTGCTACTTTCGCGACTGATGTCCGTTTCCGCAACAGAGGCCTCCGGCCAGCCCCGTCCGGCTCGCACCCGCTCCCGCGTCGAGGTGGCCGACATCGCCGTGCGCCTGTTCCGCACCAACGGCTACGAGGCCACGACCGCGACCGACGTCGCCAGGGCCGCCGGCGTCTCGCGCAGCACCTTCTTCCGGCAGTTCCGATCCAAGGAAGATGTGATCTTCGCCGACCATGACGAACTCGCCGTGCAGATCGCCGCCTACTTCGCCGCGCAACACGACGACCCCTGGCTTGCGGTCCGTGACGCCGCGACGATGGTCTTCGAGCGATTCCGCGAACGGCTCGACAACGTCCGCGTCCGCGATCTCATCGTGCGCGACACCCCGGCCCTCCGCGACCGCGAGACGATCATGGCCATCCGTTACGAGCGGATGTTCGCCGCCTACCTCCGCTCCGCCCGTCCCGACGTGCCGCAGCTCACCGCCATCCGCTACGCCGCAGCGATCACAGCAACGCACAACTACGAACTCCGCCGCCTGATCCGCGGCCCTGTCCCGTCCTCGTCCGAAACGGGGGCCGCGTCGAACGCCGCGTCGAACGCCGAGCCGGTCTCAGTGAGCGACGCCGACATGGATGCCGCGCGGGACGCCGAGCATGCCGCGCATCTCGCAGAGGAACTCGCCGCGGAGCTCCGCGAAGTGGGGCGCCTCTTCCACCCCGACGCGGCACCTGACCAGGCCGGGCAGCACGCGGACGGGCACCAGCGGGCGGGGGAGGCCTCAGCCGAGCTCGTCGTAGCGGTGTTCTCCGAAACGATTTCCCCGGACGAGCTCTCCCGAGAGGTCGCACGCGCCCTCGGTGGACGCCGCGCCGCGAGCACGCCGGGGCGCGCAACTTGACACTCAGTGTCATTTGACCCGACACTGAGTGTCACACCAGCCGAACCCAATGAAGGGGAACCGTGCCCGACTACGACGTATCCGTGCCGCTCGACACCGACTACTACGAACTCTTCCGGGACGTGCCCGCCGCCGACCGCGTCTTCTGGGACCGGGCCCGCGCCTTCGCGATCGAGACGCTCGACGAGGTCACCGAGGCCTGGGACAAGGCCGAGTATCCGCTGCACCTCGTCCGCAGGCTCGGCGAACTCGACCTGCTCACCGACGGCGTCGTCGGCCCCGGCCTTACCCCGATGTCCCCGCTCGCCGCCGGCCTCGTCAACATGGAGATCTCCCGTGGCGACGGCTCGATGGGCACCGTGGTGGCCGTGCAGGGCGGGCTCGCGCTCCGCAGCATCGCCCTCTACGGGAGCGAAGCCCAGAAGGCCGAGTGGCTCATCCCCCTCGCCCGCGCCGAGAAGCTCGGCGCCTTCGCCCTCACCGAACCCGACCACGGCTCCGACTCCGTCGCGCTCGAGACGACCGCGACCCGCGAGGGCGACGAGTGGGTGATCACCGGCGAGAAGAAGTGGATCGGCAACGGCTCCGTCGGCGACGTGACCGTGGTCTGGGCCCGCGACGACGACGGCAACGTGCGCGGGTTCCTCGTGCCGCAGGACACCCCCGGCTACCAGGCCCAGACGATCACCGGGAAGGGCTCCCTTCGCGGCATCCACCAGGCTCGCATCGTGCTCGACAACGTGCGCGTGCCCCTCGACGCCCTCCTGCCGGGCACCCGCACCTTCAAGGACACCGCGACCGTGCTGTTCGCCACCCGCCTCGGTGTGGCCTGGTCGGCGCTCGGCCACGCGACCGCGGTTTTCGAGGCCGCCCTCAGCTACTCGAACCAGCGCATCCAGTTCGGCAAGCCGCTCGCCGGCTTCCAGCTCGTGCAGGAACGACTCACGCGGATGCTGTCCCAGCTGACCGCGATGCAGCTCTACTGCCTGCGCCTCGCCGAACTCGACGCGGCCGGAACCATGCGTCCGATCCAGGCGTCCCTCGCCAAGTACCACAACACTCGCGCCGCCCGCGAGATCGCGGCGACGGCGCGAGTG
>NZ_JASJXJ010000071.1:0-18213 GCF_035018685.1 Cryobacterium sp. RTC2.1 | reverse complement strand
CTGGGGATCGGAAGCTCCTGCCATACCCCGATTCTACCCCGAATCGAACACGAATGCGAGACTTACTCACATAATTTTGGGCCTTTCAGCCCAACTTTCATACCTGAGAACGAGTGCTCCGACCCCGTGGTGGCTAACTCAGGAGATCCGCCCGGGCGAGCAGCACCGGCCCGCGGACCAGTGCTGCCGATCCCGCCCGGCCCAAACAATCTCCTGAATTTGCAACCACCGCTGCCCGAATCTCCTGGGGCTACTGAGTGAGGCCCAGCGTCTCGCGCAGGGTCGCGCCGGCTTCATACTCGGTGCGGTAGACGCCGCGCTCCTGAAGCTCCGGGATGACCCGGTCGACGAACTCGTCGAGGCCCGTCGGATTCGTGTGGCCGACGATGACGAAGCCGTCTGAAGCTTCCTCCTGAACGTGCCGGTTGATCTGCTCGGCGACGTGCACCGGCGTGCCGACGAAGGTGTGCTTCGCGGCGAAGCGGATGACCAGGTCGCGGATGCTCAGCCCTTCGGCCTCAGCAAGGCCGCGCCAGGACTTCGCGACCGCAACCGGGTCCGCGACATGGCGCACCCGGCCGCGGGTGACGCCCTCGTCGGCGAGGACGGGGTCGGTCTCCGGCAGTGGGCCATCCGGGTCGTAGCCGCCCAGGTCGGTGCCCCAGAGCTGCTCGAGGAACGAGATCGCGGTCTGCGGGCTCACCTGCAGGAGCGCTACTTCGCGGGAGCGTTCCCGCGCTTCGGCCGCGGTGTCGCCGAGGATGAAGGTCGCCGCCGGCAGAATCTTGAGGGAGTCGGGGTGGCGGCCGACGGCCGGAAGGCGGCCCTTCACATCGCGGAAGAACCGCTGGCCGTCCTCGAATTCGGAGTGCAGGGAGAAGATCACTTCCGCGTTCGCCGACGCGAAATCACGGCCGTCGGCAGAGTCTCCGGCCTGCACGATCACCGGGTGGCCCTGTGGGCTGCGCGGGAGGGTACCGAAGCCCTTCACGTCGAACTGCTGGCCGTGGTGGTCGACCGCCGTGAGCGCATCGGCGGAGAGGAACTCCCCCGTGTCCTTGTTCGCGGCGAGGGCCCCGGGCGCCCAGCCATCCCACAGTGCGCGCGCGACGGCGACGAACTCCTCGGCGCGCACGTAGCGGTCCTTCGGGTCGAGGAAGCCGCCGCGACGGAAGTTCTCGCCGTGGAAGGCGTCGGAGGTCGTGACGATGTTCCAGCCGGCCCGCCCCCCGCTCAGCAGGTCGAGACTCGCGAGCTGCCTGGCGAGTTCGTACGGTTCGTTGAAGGTCGAGCTGAGGGTGCCGACGAGGCCGATGTGTTCGGTCACGGCGGCGATCCCGGCCAGGATCGCGAGGGTGTTGGGTCGACCCACGACGTCGAGGTCATGGATGAGCCCCTTCTGTTCCCGCAGCCTGAGCCCCTCGGCGAGGAAGAGGAAGTCGAACTTGCCGCGCTCGGCATTCTGCGCGAAGTGCCGGAAGGAGGAGAACGCGATCTGGCTCTCGGCCTTGCCGTCGCTCCAGACCGAGGTGTTGTTCACCCCGGGGAAGTGCGCGGCGAGGTGCACCTGCCGAATCGGACGCCCGGCGGGATCCTGGGCGATCGGGTGGACGGTCGTGCTGGCGGTCGTGGTCATCAGCGGATGCTTCCGGTCAGGTCGAGTTCGAAGGTGGAGTCTGCGGCGGGGTCGCCTTCGGTGTCTGCCGTAGCGGTGCCGCGAGCGTCGGCGTCGGCAGGGGTCGCGTAGCGGCTCTCCGGGCGACCGAATCCGAGCCGGGCGCGGAGCGTGGCCACCCCGTCGGGCCGGTCGAGGACACCCGCGGAACGCAGTAGCGGAACGACGCTCTCGGTGATCGCCGAGAGGTCTTCCGGAAGCCGTGCCGGGCGCAGCCGAACGCCGTCGATGCCGAGCTTGTGCCAGTGCAGGAGCTGGGTGGCGACGGCTTCGGCGGTGTCGGCGAGGATGAGCGTGTCGGAGGTCCAGGGTTCCCCGTGGGTGGCGTTGAGCCGGGCAAGGGTCGCCTGGGCCGCATCCGCCGTCTCCGCGATCAGGACCGAGATCTCGGTCCAGACCCGCAGGGGTTCGTCTGCCCCGCGCGACACGTCGTGGGCCGCCGTCTCGAGCTGCCCAAGGATGGCCTCGAGGTGCGCGTCGTCGTGCGGGGTAACGCCGACGATGTCGGCGCCGGCCACGGCGAGTTCGTACGGGACCTTCTGGTGGGCGAGCGCGTAGACGAGCGGCTGGCCCTGCGGCGGGCGCGGGGTGATCGAGGGCCCCTTGACGGTGAACCGGTCGCCCTCGAAGTCGATGTAGTGCAGCTTGTCGCGGTCGACGAACCGGCCCGTCTCCACATCGCGGATCACGGCGTCGTCCTCCCAGCTGTCCCAGAGCCGCCGGGCGACCTCGACGGTGTCGCGCGCCTCGCCGAAGAGGTCCTCGATCAGGGCGGTCTGGGCCGGGTCTGCGCCCAGGACGACGAGGGCTGGGTCGAGGGCGGGCAGCGTGCGGCGTCCGACGTGCGCGGCCTCATGGGCACGCCCGGAGACCTGCACGCGCCAGCCGGCCCGGCCTTCGCTCACGTAGTCGAGGGTCTGCACCCCCGTTGCCACGTGGAACGGTTCCGTGTGCGTCGTGGTGATCGTCGGCACGAGGCCGATCGTGCTCGTGTGCGGCGCAATCGATGTCGCGAGCAGAAGCGCGTCGAGTCGACCGCGCACCTCGTCGCGGCGGGGGTCGATTCCGCCGAAGCCCGAGCTCTGGAGGCCGAAGGAATCCTCGATCGTGACCAGGTCGATGCCGGCAGCCTCGGCGGCACGCACGAGGGCGACCCAGTAGTCGAGGTGGAACAGGTCTGCGGGGCGGGCGTCCGGCTCGCGCCAGGCCGACGGGTGCCAGCCGGCGCCGTCGAGTGCGATTCCCAGGTACAGCGACGATGTCATCGGGAGTGTCCTTTTCTCTGCGCGAGACACGGTCGTCTGCGCGGACACCCACGATATGCACGGCACTGTTCCGCCAGGCCGCAGGCAGGTCACACAAAGTCATGCGTGAAACCTGCGGTAACAATTGTCAGATGCCGAGGAGTTTTGCCTTCGCCGCCGAGAACTCCGCGTCGGTGATCACGCCGGCCGTCTTGAGGGTCGCGAGCCGTTCGATCTGGGCGGACAGGCTGTCGTCGGCGGCGACTGCCGGTTGCGGCGCCTGCGCATACTCCTGCGGTGGTGGAGCGTACTGCGGCTGTTGCGGTTGTTGCTGGACAGCCTGCTGGTCGGCTGCGGATTGGGCCCTGGCCTGTTGCCGACGGCTCACTCCGCCGGAAACTGCGGTCGCCGTGCCTGCGATGACCGCGGTGCGTGCCATCGTCCCCATCAGCCCGGGTCGCCCACCTCGACGCATCATGGTGTTCCTTTCGTCGTGTTCCGAAATGTGTTGCGTGGCCTGTTGGGGTCAGTCGGTGTCGGCCCCGGGTTCTTCCAGCGCCATCAGCACCTCGTCCACGACGGATTCGGGTACGTGCACGTCTTCGAGAAGGACTCCTCCGGAGTCCAGGATCGCATCGCGCAGCGGCCTGAACCAGGTGTGTTCGAAGACCAGGATGGCCGCCGAGCTGTTGTTCTCGAGGTCCGTCGACAGCTCGTCAACATCGTCGTCGGAGAGTCGGCACGGTCTCTCCTCGCTCGTCGTCACGACCTCGTCGTCGAGACGCTCCATCAGGACACTGGGGACACTAATCCGGTCCGATGCGGGCATCAAGGTGCCCGCGAAAGGAGACCTTTCCGGCGGACTCTGGTCGCGCTATGGTCGGGCTGCCGGCGAGATAGCCCGGCACTGGAGCGGATCTCGTGCTCGGTTCGCCCTGCCTGTTCCACCCGGCCTGGAACCGCAAGAACCCCTGGCATCGCAAGGACACAGAAGAGCACCTGAGGCAAGGAGCAGTTCATGTTTGCGAATTTCTGGGACGTCGTGTGGTTCTTCTTTTGGAGTTTCGCGTTCATCGCGTATCTCATGGTGTTGTTCTCGATCGTCGGCGACATTTTCCGGGATCACAAGCTCACCGGTTTGGCCAAGGCCGTCTGGCTGATCTTCCTCGTTTTCGTTCCCTTCCTGACGGCCCTGGTCTACCTGATCGCCCGCGGCCCGGACATGGCAAGACGACAGGCGGAACGCGTGCAGCAGGCGCAGGCATATACGGATGACTACGTGAGGTCCGTCGCCTCGTCCGCCAGCCCCTCCGCGGAAATCGCGAAGGCGAAAGAACTCTTCGACAGCGGCTCGATCACGGCCACGGAGTTCGAGGCGCTCAAGGCCAAGGCGCTCAGGTAGCGCGCTGCGAAGGGCGTGAGCCTCCAGCGCTTCCGGTAGCGGCTTCTAGACTGGGCAGATGGACGCCTCGAGCCTCGTGAATGCACCACCGATTTTGACCCTCACCATTAATCCCGCCCTCGACGTCAGCACCTCGACGGCCCATGTGACCGGGGAGCACAAGCTCCGGTGCGGGAGCACGCGCATCGACCCGGGGGGCGGCGGCGTGAACGTGGCCAGGGTCATCCGTCGCCTCGGCGGCACCGCTCTGTCCCTGTATGCGGCAGGCGGGCCAACGGGAGAGGCCTATCGCCAGCTCATCGCAGCGGAAGGACTCCCCACCGTTCTGGTGCCGATCAAGGAAAGCACGCGCCAGAGCTTCACCGTCGACGAAACCGATACCGGCAAGCAGTTCCGCTTCGTGCTCCAGGGACCCGAGTTGTCCGAGGCCGAGTGGACCACGTGCCTCGACACCCTCGCCGCGTCGATGCCCCGCGGCGGATATGTCATCGCGAGCGGCAGCCTGCCCCCGGGAGTCCCCGACGACTTCTACGCACGGGTCGCCCGCCTGGCCAGAACCAATGGAGCGCGGTGCATCGTGGATGCCTCCGGTCCGGCCCTCAGCGGAGCGCTCGCGGAAGGGGTCTTCCTGGTCAAGCCCAGCCTCCGCGAACTCGAGGCTCACGCCGGCGTGAAGCTCGAGACTCCGGAGAGCCAGGCGGAGGCCGCGTCGGCGCTCGTCGCCAGCGGCGCAGCAGAGTACGTGGCGCTCACCCTCGGCGGAGAGGGCGCCCTGCTTGCATCGAAGACCGGGGTCATCCGCTCTGAGGTTCCGAAGGTGACCGTGATCAGCACCGTCGGGGCCGGCGACAGCTTTCTCGGCGCCTTCGTGCTGCGCCTCGCCCAGGGCAGAACCGTCGAGGAGGCCTTCCGTGCGGGAGTCGCCGCCGGGAGTGCAACGGCCTCGACACCCGCAACCGAACTGTGCCACCGCGAGGACGTCGAACGACTCGAGGCCGAGCTCGCCGCGCGGGCCTGAGCCGGCGCGGCGGCAGACGGCCTACGCGAAGAAGATCGGGTCGAACTCGCGGAGAGTGTTGCCGTTCTTGGGTGCTTCCGTGAGGAACACGTTGAAGCCGTAGGGCAACGGCGCGTCGTCGTCGTCGATGAACCACAGGTCGGTGACGCGGTAGGCCACGCCACCGGTGTAGATCCCGTCGCCGATTTCCGGAAGAGTGTCGCCATCGGCGATCTCGAGGAATTCCTTGTTCGGCAGCACATAGGTGGTCGGTACAGTCTGTTCTTCATCCATGGTTCGAGCTTACCGGGACCGGATTTGGGGACGACAGCGGGGTGATGTACGAGTAGCCGGTGCTGGTGTTCTTGGTCATCGAGAGCACGAGTTCCATGTGCGGTTCGAGGGCGGTGACCTTGTCGAGCGGCGACCCCACGATGAGCTGGAAGCCGAGTCCCTTCCACGCGGCCACAGCACGGCCGGCGAACTCGGAGTCCGATTTCACGAAACCCTCGTCGAGGAAGACCGGTGCGAACCGCGGGCGGGTGCGGCTCTCGTCGCCGAGCTGGAAGCGCAGCGCGGCCCCGACGACGAACGCCACGAGTTCCTGGGACTCTCCACCGCTCTTGCCGCCGAGCGAGGAGTATGTGCTCACCTCGACGCCGTCGGGCGTCGACCGTACCGCGGTGATCTCCACGTGCTTGCGCACGTCGAGGAGCAGGTCCCGCTGCGACTCCGTGCGCGTCCCTGGTTCCGGCCGGCGAATCTGGGCCATGAAATTGTGGAGACGGGTGAACCGGGCCTCGGTTTCCTCGTCGGTGAAGTCCTCGGTCGCTCCGGACGCGAGGACCTTGAGCTCCTTGCGGAACGCGGTGGCGTCGTCGCGGTGCAGGCGGCGCAGTGCGATCTTCAGTCGATCGCGGCCGGCCCCGAACGGCAGGGTTGCAAGGATCTCGTTGATCGGTCTGAGCCGGTCCTCGATCTCCTCGATGGCAGTGTTGAACGCCGCGGTGAGAGGCACGAGGTCTTGTCCGCTCCACGCCGACAGCCGTCGCTTCCATTCCTGGCGCCGCTCGTGCAGGCCGAGCGTGTAGACGGCGTCGAGGATGTCCCGGTAGCTCGTGTACGACTCGAGCGAGGTGCCGATGTTCGGGTCTGGCCACCTGCCCTGGAACGTCTCGAAGATGCGGACCAGTGAATCCCGGGCGCTCGTGGCGTTCTCCCTGTCGTGCGCGGACTGCTCGGTGAGGCGCTCGCGCAGCCGTCGGACGCCGCCCTCGAGTGCGGCGAGGTCGCCCTGGTCTCCGACGAGGGCGAACTGGTCGGTCAGGTGCGCGAAGTGCTCCTCGGAGAGGGTGGCCGCCTGGTCACGTTCGATCCGGTCGAGCATGCCGGAGACGGCGTCCTGACGGTCGACGATCCGCGCCTGTTCGGCGGCAAGACGCTCGGCGGTCCCATCGGCCGCGTGTTTGAGCTTCTGGGCGGCCTCGAGTTCGGAGGAGAAGCGTCCTTCCTCGGCTTTGAGGGCGCGGAGGATGTCGCTGCCCGCGAGGACGCGCTCCGATTCGGCTTCCTTCTCGGCGATCCTGGCCTCGGCGCCGGCCACATCGATCGACAGCCAGGTGGTGTCCACGACGTACTGGTGGGCGCTTCGCCTGCTGCGGAGGTCGGCGATGCGGTTCCCCACTTCGGCGGCGTCACGGGAGAGTGCCTCGGCCGCGCCGGCCAGTTCGGCGCGTTCGGCCACGATCTCGGCGAGTCGACCGGCGTTCGAGAAGCCGACGATCGGCGCCTGGCCCTTGTTCCAGCCGTGTGCCCCGCGCTTGCCGTTTCGGGTCTGGCCGCTCGGGGTGACCCGCGGGCCGTCGCCGGCCAGGTCGGTGGCCTCGGCCACGCAGAGCGCGTCGAGGCTCGGTGCGCTGACCCGGTCCTGGACCCAGCCGCTGAAGGGTGAATCCTGATAGACGAGCTTGCCGGACACGTAGCGGGGGTCGCCGGTACGAGGTCGGTGCGCCCGGAGTGCGACGCCCTCGAAGTGGATGCGCACCGGGATCTGAATCGGTTCGATGGCCGCGCTGAGGGCGCGCAACCGCGTCTCGTCGACGAGCATGACGCGCACGACGGACGACAGGGTGACTTCGGCGGCCTGGCGCCAGGATTCCTCGCCGGCGGCGAGGTCGACGAGTTCGGCGACGAAGGGCAACTCGTCCGCGGGGATCCCCGCGGCCTCCGCGATCATCACCCGGGCATTGTGCAGGTGCTGGGGAATCAGGTTCTCGCGGCCCGCGAGGAAGTCGTGCTCCTGGCCCAGGGTCCTGAGCTGTTCCTCGACGGGGAAGGCGTTCCGTTGCAGGGTCGTGCGCTCGGCCTCGAGGTCACGCTCGGCCCCGGAAAACCCGGCGAGGAAGCGTTCCGCGTCGTTCTGCGCGAGGGTGAATTCGGCCGGCGAGACGATCGCCGGGGCGAGGACGGCGGTGCGGTCGTCGAACTTCGCACGCTCAGCCGCTACGTCGTCGCGCTGGTCCCGGAGCTGGCCGATCTCGTTCTGCAGGCTGACGAGGACGTCGCCGCCGTTGTCACGCTGCTGGTGCTGCACCTCGGCGACGCGGGACTTGAGCTCGGTCTCGGCGTTCCTGGCCCGGGTGAGCTCGACCTGGTTGTCCCGGCGGCCGATGCGATTGGTGTCTGCGGCACCCTCGAGCAGTCCCTGCTCGGTGAGGAGCTGCCAGAGCACGAACGGGGTGTCGCCGGTGCGATGGACCCCGAAGGTGTCGATCAGGTCGGCCTTCTCCGCAGCTGTCTCGTACTCCCGGTGCAGGTCGGGAATTCGTTCGAGGACCTTCGCCTTCTGGGCCTCGGTCAGCATGGCCCCGTAGGACCTCTCGAGGTCCTCGAAATGATCGACGGCCTTGTCTGCCGCCGCATAGGTGGCCGGCTCTTCGAGGACCATCGACTTGTAGAGCCCGTCGACCGTCTTGACCTGCTGTCCGGCCTGGATCCGCGCGAGGAGCCGCAGCGCCTTGCCGCCCTCGCCGTTGGCGCCGATTCCGAGCCGGGTGTAGAGGGTCTGGGCGAATGCCGCGTAGGTGTCGAAGACATCCAGTTCGGGGAACCGGGTCCGGAGCGCCCGCTTGTCGAAGCGCGCCTCGGTGACGTCGGCGAGGTCACGCAGGTCGAGGAGGCCGTCCTGGGTGGCCATCTTCATGGTGATGTCGGCGAATTTGGTCGCGCCCCGTGGCACGAAATAGGCGCGCAGCACCGTGAACCGGCGGCCGTTGTCGTCGACGAAGGTCATCGCGACCGCGCCCCAGGTCGCGTCGTGCGCGCCGCGGAGGACCTGGTCCTGCATCTCCCCTGTGCCGGCCTCACGGTTGGAGTCGGTCTTGCCCCTGAGGTAGGTCATCAGGTTGCGCTGGTCGAGGCTCCGTGCCCTGCCGGACCCCGCGTCGTTGGACGCACCGTTGAACGGTGTGTCCGAGGGCATCATCAGCGCGAGGTAGGCGTCGAGGAGGCTGCTCTTGCCGGTTCCGGATGCCCCGGAGAGCAGGGTCGCCGAGGGGGCGAAGGTGATCTCGTGGTGGCCCTGGAAGCCGCCCCAGTTGACCATCTGGAACAGTTCGGCGCGCCACTGCGTCGTGCCCTCAGTGGATCCGTCGATGTAGAAGAGTGGGGAATCGCTCATGAGATCGCCTCCAGTTCGGGGTCGCGGTCGCCCGGATCAAGCGCACCCTTGTCGGGGAGCCCGGGTGCGGGCACGACCGCGGCGGGCGCACCGGCTGCGTTCTGCTCGACGAGCCATTCGTGCAGTTCGGCGAGCCGTTCGAGCGGAAGCAGAACTTCGATCACGGCCGAGATGCGGAATCGGTCCGGATCGCTCGTCTTGAGCAGCACCCGCGCCTTGGCGAGGCTGTCGACGGCGGCGCTCGCCTTGCGGGCGTCGCCGTACCGGTCCATCGAGAACTCGGGGCGGAAGTGCGCCACATTCTCCACGAGATTGTCGCGGTCGACGAGCACGATGTCCTGGCCGTTTGCGCGTTCGCTGCGGAACCGCTGGCGCAGCAGCACGAGCAGGATCGTTTCCTCGCGCGTGTATGCGACGTCGTGCAGAAGGGTCGGGAACCGGTCTCCCGCCTCCGAGACGGCCTGCCGTTTGAACGCGACCTGGTAGTGCAGGTCGATGTGCAGGTCGAGGAACATGTCGTTGAGGCGCGACTTGAGCAGCCGCTGCGAGTCGAGCAGGGTGCGCCATTCCGCGGGCTGAAGCGCTGCTGACACGTAGCGGTGCTTCATCAGGAGCACCAGGGTGCGGCGCTGTTCCACGGTGAGGCCGCCCTCGTCGCCCTCGAAGAGGGAGAAGCTCGCGGGCTCGTCGTCGATGGCGGCGTCGATCCCTGCGCCGGCGTCACCGTCCAGGCCGTCGTCGTCGCGGTCGAGGTCGTCGCGGCCGTCCTGGTCGTCCTGGTCGTCTGTCCACTCGTCAGTCATGATCGGATCCATAGTTCAGGGCGGCCAGGGCCGCCGTTTCGTCGTCGTTCAGGATGATGCGGGGAACCGAGAAGGTGCGCCGGCTGCCGTCGGGCCGGACGGTCTCGAAGCTCTCGACCTGGTGCGCGCGGCCGAGCGCGTCGACCTGGGTCGCGATCTGCAGCATGCCGAGAATCTCGACCGGGCGCCGCAACGCCGGTTCGAGGCCGTTGAACGCCGCACCGACGGATGCCGCGTCTCCCGTTCCGCGGAACGTCACGAGGGCGTCACGCATCCGTTCGAGCATCGGGCCGCCCTGCCTGCGCATCTCGTCGAGGCTCGGCGGTTCGGGGGCGTACTCGGACACGTCCTCGAGGTCCGGCGGCGGCCTGTGGTTCAGCGGATCGTAGAACCGTTCGCGGAGGTGCTCGACGTCGAGAATGCCGGGCATGAGTTCTGCCGTGACCGTCGACCGGGGTCCGGCGGTCTCCATCCAGACCGCGAGTTCCTTGTTGATCTCCCGCAGGAGGCGCTCGAGTTCGCGGTCCTTGACGACGTCGTGGTTCACAATGTGCTCGCGGAGAGTGGTCGTGAGGCCGTTCCGCTGGGTCAGCACGTCGTCGATGCCTTTGCGGATCAGCCCGACGGTGCCGAGGAAGGTGCGTCGCTCCGCGGTGGTCAGCCGGGCGGCGAAGGGATGGTCGAGGATCGCCTCGAGGTCGTTCTTGACGTCGGAGAGGAGTGCGTCGTCGCGCAGCAGAGTGAAGGCGCCCTCGAAGGCGCGACCTTCCGCGGTCGCCGACATCAGGGCATCGGTCTTGGCGAGGTATTCGTCGAGGACCTCGCCGATGGGGCGTTCCTCGCCGCGGAAGTCGCTCACGATCTGGCGGTGCATGGCCGCGACGGATTCCTCGACGCGTTTGAAGTCGCTCGGCAGCTGCATGATCAGGTCGACGAGGTTCGCGTAGCCTTCGTGCATCTGTTCGTCGGTCGCGGTGGCGATCTCGCCGCCGCCCTGGAGTCGGTCGCGCTCCGCGGTCTTCTCGGCGATCTCCTGGTCGAGACGGCGGATCCGCGCTTCCCGGTCGGGGGTGGCCTGGGTGGCGCGGTGGCGGACGCTGTCGACGATGGTCGTGAGGCGGGACTCGCTGATCAGGGCGCGGTCCTGGGAGAGGCTGTCGACGAGGAGGAGTGCCTCGAGGGCGTGCGAGGTGAGGGAGTACTGCTCCTCACCGCCCTCCCCGGTCTCGCGGTAGAGCCAGAGGTCATTCATCCACTGGACGCAGAGGGCGCGGCCGTTCTTGCCCGGCACCTCGCTCCCGACGGACCGGAGGTCGGCGAGGTAGGCGTCGACCTGCGAGTGCAGGCGGTCGGCCTGAACGCTCCGCCGGTCACGGCTGAACGCCGACTTGAAGACGGCGAGGACAAACGGCGCCCACTTGCGATCGAGCAAGCGCAGGGTGGGTTTGTCGAAGGCTTCGCGCACGCGCGCCAGTTCACCCGCAATTTCGCTCACAGTGGTAGTTCCCTTCCCGGACCCCTTCAACCGTAACGGGCGCGAGATTCGATTCTGTCCAGGGTCCGGTCGCACGGGCTGGCGCTGGGCAGGAACGGGACGGGCACGGGGGCCGGTCAGGAGCTTAGGTTCGAGCCGCCCCAGTGCTCTCCCGGGCGCCCGCGTCGGCGGAGGCGCACCGTCAGGTGCAGCTCGTTCCGGTGCGCGAGGATCAGGGCGATGACCACCGCGGCGAGCGCGGGCACGAGGCCGGACACGAGCATCCCGGTGTCCGGGCCGAAGGACTCGACGATCCAGCCCATCAGGGGTCCTCCGATTGCCTGGCCGCCGAGCAGCACGAGCACCCAGACCGACATGACCCGCCCGCGCACCCGCACGTTGGACGACATCTGCACGAGTGGGTTGCCCGCGGTGAAGAAGAACTGGTTCGCGATGCCCGTGACGATGAGGGCGGCCCCGAAGCTGATCTCGGTGGGCATCAGGCCGGAACTCGCCTGGATCAGGGCCCAGACTCCGCCGCTGACGATGACCGTCCGCAAGCGGATGTTGGCCCGACGTGTCGAGGCAAGCGCACCCGCGACCGCGCCGACGGCGATCAGGGTGTTGAACAGGCCGTAGCCGCCTGCGCCCACCTTGTAGACGTGGTCGGCGTATGCGGCCAGGAGCACGGGCATGTTGAGGGAGAAGACGGAGAGGAAGGCGAGCATCACGATCGGCCAGAGGATGGTCGGCTTCGAGACGACATAGCGCAGGCCCTCGATGAGCTGCCCCTTCTGCCGCGGAGCCGTCGGGGTGCGGTACAGCGCGGAGGCGTCGAGCCTGGTCAGGGCGAGGACGGTCAGCAGGCACGCGGCGGCGTTGATGCCGAAGGACCAGCCGGACCCGACCGCGACGATCAGGGCACCGCTGATGGCCGGCCCGATCAGCGCGCCGAGCTGGAAGACCGTCGAGTTCACCGTGATCGCGTTGCGGAGGTAGCGCGGGCCGACGATCTCGTTCACGAAGACCTGACGGGTGGGGTTGTCGATCACGGTGACGAGCCCGACCAGGAAGGCGATCGCCCAGACCTGCCAGACCTGCACGGTGTTGGTGAGGGTGAGCACCGCGAGGACAGCGCTGAGCAGGGCGGCCGCTGACTGGGTGAGCATGAGCAGCATCCGCTTCGAATAACGGTCGACGATCACGCCGCCGAAGAGGCCGAAGGCGAGCATCGGAGCGAACTGCATCGTGACGGTCACCCCGACGGCCGCGACGCTGCCGGTCAGTTGCAGCACGAGCCAGTCCTGGGCGATGCGCTGCATCCAGGTGCCGGTCATGGCCACCGCGTTGGACGCCGTGAACAGGCGGAAGTTCGGAACGCTCAGGGAGTCGAGGGTCTGGCGCCACGGGCGGGGGCCTTCGTTCACCGGAATGGGAGTGGTGGGCGGGAAAAGATCCGCGGGTGAAGTCAAGAAATGCCCTGCGTCTACCCACGATCGAAAATCGATCGGGTCTGCTCCACGCTACGCTCCCCAGCGACGCCCGCGCTCCACGACCGGTCGCGCCCGCGCCGAATGCACGGTCAGGCGGGGAGCAGCCCGCTTGCGTCGACGAGGAGAGCCGCCGCCTTGTCCCAGAGCAGGGAGTGTCCGCGTTCACACGCCCCGTCGAGCTGGGTGCCGCTGAGCGCGCGGAACAACGGCTCGTCCCGGCGGATGAAGCCGATCACCTGGTCGCGGAACCGGATCTCCTGCAGGCTGTCATCCTCGCACCGCACGACGACGAGGCGAATCGTCCTGATCGCGTCGTCCCGGGAAATCAGGCGAAGCGACAGGGAGGCGACAGCTGGCGTGCGGCGGCGGGTGGTTTGGACTGCGGGGTGCGACATCGGATCTCCGGCTCTCACGACGGTCGGCCGGGGCTACCGGTGACCCCGGGCAGCTCATGGAACCTCTCGACTCGTGGCTGACATTAACGCCACCGCCTGCCGGAATCGGATAGTCCCCTTTTAGGAGGACCCTCCCATGCGAAGAATCCAAGGCGCCGGGATCGGTCAGACGGTCACGCCGTTCATGGCTCCGGCGGTCAGCTCGACCGAGCGCAGCCGAGCCTCGATGTCCCGCGAGGCGTGCGCGATGATCAGTTCGTCGGCGTGGGTCGAGGCGACGAAGTCGTCGAGGAAGACCCGCACGTCTGCGGGATCGCCGACGGCCGAGTAGCGCATCATATTCGCGATCTGACGCCCTTCCGCAGTGATGAGGAAGGCGTCGACCTGCTGGTCGGTGTACTCCGGCGACGCCGGACCGCGCGTGAGCATGCCGCGCACCCGGTTCCGCCGGGTCTCCTCGAACTGTCGGACGGCATCCGCCCGGTCGTCTGCGGCGATCACGTTCACACCGACGATCACGTGCGGCTCGGCGAGCTGCGCCGAGGGCCTGAAGTCGCGCCGGTACAGGGCGATGGCCTCGTGCAGGGCGTCCGGCGCGAAGTGGGAGGCGAAGGCGTACGGCAGGCCGAGCGCCGCGGCCAGGCCTGCTCCGAAGAGCGAGGAGCCGAGGATGTAGAGCGGCACGTTGGTGCCGGCACCGGGGATGGCCTGCACCCCCGGCACGATTGACTCGCCGCGCAGGTAGGCCTGGAGCTCCATCACGTCCTGGGGGAACTGGTCGGAGGCGCGGGGGTCGCGACGCATCGCCCGCGCGGTGGTCTGGTCGCTGCCCGGGGCGCGGCCGAGGCCCAGGTCGATCCGCCGAGGGTAGAGCTCGGCGAGGGTGCCGAACTGTTCGGCGATGGTGAGCGGAGAGTGGTTGGGCAGCATCACGCCGCCGGAGCCGAGCCGGATGGTCGACGTCTGGCCCGCGACATGGCCGACGAGGACGCTCGTGGCCGAGGACGCGATCGTCGGCATGTTGTGGTGTTCGGCGTACCAGACACGGGTATAGCCGTGCTTCTCGGCGGTCTGCGCAAGGCGGACGCTTCCCGCGAAGCTCTCCCTGGCAGTCTGCCCGGGTGCAATCGGAGCGAGGTCAAGAATGGACAGGGCAACAGTCATACCGTGGACAACCACGCACGGGTGCGAAACGTTACCCGTGCCATCGTGCAGACTTGCATAATGCCGAAATCTCCCCTGGCCGTCGAGCCCAGAACACTCAACACGGATGTCGCGCCGCGCCATTCGGCGGTCGAGGACGTTCTCGGAATCCTCACCGGCACCCTCCTCGCGTCGTTCGGGCTGTTCCTGCTCAAGGCGAGCGCGGCGGTGACCGGCGGCACGGCGGGACTCGCGCTCCTGCTGAGCTACGCGGCTCCCGTGCCGTTCGGTGTGTTCTTCTTCGCGATCAACGTGCCGTTCTTCGCCCTCGCTCTCTGGAAGAAGGGCTGGAACTTCACGCTGCGCACCGTCATCGCGGTCGCGCTCGTCTCCGCGTTCTCGTCCCTGCACCCGTACGCCCTCGGGATCGAGCACCTCAATCCGGTCTACGGCGTGTTGTTCGGCAACCTCGTGATCGGGGTGGGGCTGATCGTGTTGTTCCGCCACAAGGCCAGCCTGGGTGGGTTCAACATCCTCGCCCTGCTCCTGCAGGAGCGCCTCGGCTGGCGTGCCGGGTATGTGCAGATGGTGTTCGACGTGACCGTCGTCGTCGCCGCGATCACGGTCGTCGCACCGCTGAACGTCGCCCTCTCGGCGGCGGGCGCGATCGTGCTCAACCTCGTGCTCGCGCTCAACCACCGGCCGGGACGCTACCTCGGCACCTGAGCCGCGGCATCCGCTGCGGGCGGTCTCGGGCTTGCCGGGCCACTCGGGCCACTCGGCGAGGCGCGGCTCTATTCGCCTTCGCCCGTGGCCTGCTCCGGCTCGCCGATCGTGCGCACGACCCTGGCCGGGTTGCCGACGGCGATGACCCCGGCCGGCACGTCCTTGGTCACGACGGACCCGGCACCGATCACGCTGCCGTCACCGATCGTGACCCCGGGGCATACGACGACGTTGCCGCCGAGCCAGACGTCGTTGCCGATGTGGATCGGCAGAACGCGCTCGTAGCCCGCGCGGCGCTCGTCGACGTCGAGAGCGTGGATCGGCGTGTAGAGGCGGGCGCTCGGCCCGATCAGCACGTTGTTCCCGATCGTGATCTCGCCGCCGCCCAGGGTGAGGAAGTCCCCGTTGATGAAGGTGTCCCTGCCGATGTGCAGGCGGGATCCGTAGTCGAGGTACATCGGCGGCCGGAAGTCGAGGTTCTCCCCCGCCGTGCCGAGCATGCCCGTCAGCAGCGCGTATGCGGCCTCCCTGTCCTCGTCGTAGAGGGCCGTGATCCGACGGCAGGTGCGCTGGGTGCTGTTCGTCATTTCGGCGAGCTCGGGGCCGGACCGGTAGCGGTACCAGTCCCCCGCGACCATCTTGTCGAATTCGGAGCGGTCGGGATCGGGGGTCGGTCGTTCGGTGAGGTCCACGTGGACAATCCTAAACCGCATCCCGGGTATTTGTTTGTGATAACAACAAACGGGTGGCGGGTACGATCCGCCTCAGAGCAGCGGCAGCACCTGCTCGCGCACCTGCCTGCGCAGGATCTTGCCGAGCATCGACCGCGGCATGTCGTCGATCTGCACGATGCGGCGCGGGATCTTGTATGCGGCGAGCAGTTCACGGCAGTGCGCGCGCAGGGCCTCCTGGTCGAGCGTCGCGCCGGGCTCGAGCTCCACGGCTGCGACGACCATCTCCCCGCCGCGCTCGAGCGGCTTGCCGAAGACCGCGGCGTCCTTTATGGACGCGTGCAGCCGCAGCGCCGTCTCCACCTCGGTGGGTGAGACGTTGAACCCGCCGGTGATGACGAGCTCCTTGGCCCGGTCGACGATTGTCGTGAAGCCGTCGGCGTCCACGGTGACGATATCGCCGGTGCGCAGCCAGCCGCCCGGCAAGAGCGCCTTCTTGGTTTCGTCCGGGTTGTTCCAGTACCCCTGAAAGACCTGAGGACCCTTGAGTAACAGCTCCCCCGGCTGCCCCTGGGCTACTTCGATGCTCGGGTCGTCGAGATCGACGACCTTCATCAGGGTCGAGGGGAACGGCACCCCGATAGTTCCGGGACGGCGGGTGGAGTAGAACGGGTTGCCGAGGGCGACCGGGGAGGATTCGGTCATCCCATAGCCCTCGACAAGAAGGCCGCCGGAGACCGATTCCCAGAGCTCGACGACGTGCGCGGGCAGGTTCATAGCGCCGGAGATGCAGTATTTGCAGGAGCGCAGCGAGACGCCCTGTTCCTGCGCGGCCCGGGCGGTGCGCTCGTAGATGGGCGGAACGGCGCAGTAGACGGTCGCGGGCGACTTCTTCATCGCGGCGAGGATCAGCCCGGGCTCGAACTTCGGGAACAGCACGAGCAGCGCCTGCTTGCGGATGCCGTAAGTCAGGTAGAGCGTCATGCCGAAGGCGTGGAACATCGGCAGGATCGCGTAGAAGATCTCCTTGCGATACTCGGCTCCGTGCATCCACGCCTCGCCCTGGAGCGCGTTCGAATACAGGTTGAAGTGGGTGAGCATCGCACCCTTGGGACGGCCCGTGGTGCCGGAGGTGTACTGGATGGCGGCAAGGTCGTCGACCGACGGATGCGGGTGCTCCGGGTCGATGCGACCGTGCGTGAGTAGTTCCTTCCAGGCGATCGTGCCGGGCGCGGAACCAGTGAGGGCCTCGCGGGACTCCCGCAGGCTCTTGACCGGCAGGTACAGGGCCAGGCGCTTGATCGTCGGGAACGCCATCAGCAGGTTGACAGAGACGATGTGGTCGATCTCGATGTCGGCAGGGAAGGCGCGGATCGCCGCGACCGTCTTGTCCCAGGCGATCACGATGCGGGCCTGGTGGTCCTCGAACTGGTGGCGGAGTTCCCGCGAGGTGTAGAGCGGGTTGTGCTCGACCACGACCGCGCCGAGGCGCAGCACCGCGTAGAACGCGACGACGTGCTGGGGGCAGTTCGGCAGCAGGAGCGCGACCCGGTCTCCGGCGCGGACGCCGAGGTGCCGGAGGCCCTCCGCCGCGCGGTCGATCTGCTCACCGAGCTCGGTGTAGGTCGTCCGCCGTCCGAAGAACTCGAGGGCCGGGTGGCTGCCTGCCTCGGCGACGGACCGTTCGAGCATGGCGACGAGCGACTCCGTCGGAAGGTCGATTTCGGCAGGAACCCCCGGTTGGTAGTTCTTTACCCAGGGCTGTTGCTCAGTGTTGGCCATGCTCCCATCCTCCCGCGAACGGCTCCCCGGCCGCGCGCGACACGGCACACCCCGCCTTTGGTCGCTAGAGCCTCGCCATCTCGGCGTCGATGCCCTCGATCACCCGATCGAATTCGGTGGTGTCGATCCCGTCGCCGTTGTTGTTGAACGCCACGTGGTGGGCCGACTTCCAGGCGCAGTCCACGGATTGCGCCTTGGCCCAGAATGCGTCCCAGTTGTGCAACTTCCACTCGTCGCGGTGATAGCCCCGATTGATGAGCCTTTGCCGCATCTCTTCACCGTCCACGTGCACGTGAACGACGATCTTCTCGGCCTCTGGCCAGTAATACCTCGCATGCACTTCGGTGAGGAAGTCTTCGTTCGAAAAGTACTTGCCGAACGGCGCGTCGAGGACCACCGAGTTCCCTAGGGCCAGGTTGTCGCGGCAGAGCTTGAGGATCGTCTCGTACTCCAGCGGCATGATGACCGTCTGGTAGTACTCGTTGTTGTCTCGCTCGTTCTTGTCGAATCCACGCAATTCCAGCAGGAGCTCGGTGAAACCGGTTGTCGCGGTGTCCTTGTCGATGTACGCCGCGTGGTTCTGTCGGGCGATGAATTTGCTCACGCTCGATTTGCCGGAGCCTGCGGGTCCGACGACAAAGAATACTTTGGGCTTCATGGTCTGCAACTGTCTCTTCTTCAGTGAATTGATGTGCTCATCGGCCTGGATTGTGGGGCCCGGCGCTTGGC
>NZ_JASJXJ010000070.1:0-18954 GCF_035018685.1 Cryobacterium sp. RTC2.1 | reverse complement strand
CATCCCGACCACGCGCTCGCCGGCGACGTGGCAGCGGCCGGAGCGGCATGGTCGGGCGCCCGCCTGCTCGAGTACCCGATCTGGGCCTGGCACTGGTCGACACCGGACGGGGAATGGCCGCTGGGCCTCATCCGCAGGTTCGATCTCTCTCCCGAGGACCACGCGCGGAAGCTGCAGGCGCTCGCGCTGCACCGCAGCCAGGTGCTGCCGTTGTCCGACGAACCCGGAGACGAGGCCGTCGTGCCGCCGGCGATGGCCGCCCATTTCGCGAGGGGGTTCGAGATCTTCGTCGACGGCACCGCAGCGGAGGCACCGTCCCCGGATGCGAGCGGGACGGCGAGCCTGGCGAGATCTTTCTTCGACGAGTTCTACCGGGAGGCGCGAGACCCGTGGGGCTTCGAGACGCGCTGGTACGAACGTCGGAAACGCGCGCTGACCCTCGCTGCGCTGCCGCGCGAACGATTCGGTGCCGCCCTGGAGCTCGGCTGCTCGATCGGAGTACTCACGGCCGACCTCGCCGCCCGGTGCGACACCGTGATGGCCGTCGATATCGCGGAGCAACCGCTCTCGATTGCCCGCGAACGGCTCGCCGGGCGCCCCGGCGTCCGCTTCGCACGGATGACCCTGCCCGGTGAATGGCCCTCCGGAGTCTTCGACCTCATCGTCGTATCCGAAGTCGGCTACTACCTGGCGACCGCAGACCTGGAACGGTTCTTCCAGCGCTGCCGGGGCAGCCTCGCCCCCGGCGGAGTCCTCCTCGCCTGCCATTGGAGGCATCCGGTTCCCGAGTATCCGCTCAGCGGCGACCGGGTCCACGACATGCTCGCGACGGTGCCCGGCCTCGTGCGAACCGTCGAGCATCGCGAAAGTGACTTCCTGCTCGAGGTGTGGCAGCCCGAGCCGGCACGATCCGTGGCCCAGCACGAGGGACTCGTCCCATGATCGGGCCCGGTGAAATCGACCACCTGGTCATCGTCATCCCCGCGCACAACGAGGAGGAACTGCTTCCTCGGTGCCTCGCCGCGGTGGGGGCCGCGATCGAGCCAGTGGTCGCGACCCTCGATCCGGCGCCGCCGATCGTGTCGGTCGTGATCGTGCTCGACCGCTGTACGGACGGGACCGAGACCATTGCCGCGGGTTTTCCGGGCGTGCATCTGGTCCGCAGTAACACGGGAGGCGTCGGTGCGGCACGGCGTGCGGGCGTCCGCGGCGTCCTGAAGACCCCGGCGGACTTCACGGGTCGTACCTGGATCGCGTCGACGGATGCCGATTCAGCCGTCCCGGAGAACTGGCTCGCGAGCCAGCTTGCCTTCGCCAGGAACGATGTGCATCTTGTTCTCGGCACCGTCGAGCCGGACGAGTGCCTCGACGGCGAAATGCGCGCTCGCTGGGCGGCAGAGCAGTGGCTCGTCGAGGGACATCCGCACGTGCACGGGGCCAATCTCGGTGTGCGGGCAGACCGGTACCTCGCTGCCGGGGAATTCCCCGGTATCGACACCGACGAGGACATTGCACTCGTCGCGGCACTGCGGAGGCTGCGGGTGTGCGAGATCCGCACGGCACGCATCCCGGTTCGTACGAGTGGGCGACTCGTCGGACGCACGCCCGGGGGTTTCGCCGGCTACCTGCGCGCTCAGACCGCTCGCCTCCCCGTCATCATGGAGACGGGTGTTCTGCAGGTCGACGACGCCGGCGGCCTCCCGTGAGCGAATCACTCAGCCTGATATGTGGCCCAGAGCGCTTCCATCCAACGCTCTCGCGGCGAACCAGTCTTCCAGCTCGGCCGCAGGCACAGGGTGGGACATCAGGAAGCCCTGAGCGACATCGCAGCCGTAGCCGATGAGCTCCGAGTATGCCGTAGCGTCCTCCACGCCCTCGGCCACCATGCGCAGGCCGAGGCTGTGTGCCATGTCGATGGTCGAGACGACGAGGGCCGTTGCGCGAGGATCGTCCTTCATCGGGATGATGAAGGACTTGTCGAGTTTGAGCTCGTCGATCGGCAGGTCACGCAGGTACGCCAGGGAGCTGTACCCGGTCCCGAAGTCATCGATGGAGATCCGAATTCCCGTCGCCTGCAACCGGGTGAGGATGCTGCGCGCGCGTTCCCGGTCGGAGAGGAGGAAATCTTCGGTGATCTCCAGGACCAGCACTGTGGGGGACAGACCACGCGACGACAGCATCGCGCTGATCCGTTCGGGCAGCACCGTGTCGATCAGGGAACTCGGGGACATGTTGACCGCCATCGTCAGCGTCCGGCCCTGGCCAGACCAGGTTGCGGCCTGGTCAAGGGCCTCACGCAGCACGATCTCGGTCATCGCATGCATCAGCCCTGACTCCTCGACGAGATCGAGGAAATCGTCGGGTTGCAACAAACCCCTCGTCGGGTGGTTCCAGCGGACCAGGGCCTCGACCCCGCAGACGTCCCCGGTTTTGAGGTCGATCTTGGGCTGGTAGTGCAGCACCAGCTGGTCATCGACGAGCGCGAAGCGCAACTCCTCGAGCAGGTGCAGCCGATCCTCCCCGTGATTGTCGTCGGTGCCCCGGTAGACGTGGTGGCCGCTGTGGGTCGCCTTCGCCGTGTACATCGCCATGTCCGCCTTGCGGAGCAGCATGGTCAGGTCCTCGCCCTGGTCGGGGTACCCGGCGATCCCGATACTGGCGCTGGCCTGAACCGAGATGCCCGCGAGGATGAACGGCTGGGCCAGGGTCGCGCGCAGCTTCAAGGCCACCGCTTCCGCCCTGACCGAATCCGAACCGTCGAGAAAGATCACGAACTCGTCGCCGCCTACGCGCGCGAAGAGATCCTCGGTGCGCAGCTGACCGGAAATCCGGCCGGCGACCTGGAACAGGAGCAGGTCACCGACATCGTGACCGAGACTGTCGTTGACCTCCTTGAACTTGTCGAGGTCGAGAAGGAGGAGCGCGCTCGTCCGGTGCGGATTCGCGGCCAGCCGGGCGGGCACATCGGCGTAGAGGGCGCGGCGGTTGGGCAACCCCGTGAGCTCATCGGTCCGCGCCTGGCGATGCGCATCCGCAATACGGATGCGCTGGCGAAAGATCAGGGGCAGTGCCGCCACGGTGAGGGTCAGGGCCGCCAGGACGACGGCGAGCGGAGAGATCTTCAGCTGGGTTCCCATGATCAGGACCAGGAGACCCGCGGCCGTGGCGATCGCGGGAACCGTCTGTTCGGGGATCGCCCACGTCGACTGGCGAGGGTGCGAGCCGAGGCGGGCCTCCCTGTCGACCGAAGACGCGATCAGGGCGAGGCTCAGGGGCCAGCCGATGTCGAGGGGACTGCCGATGACGTAGAGGCCGTTCAGGTGCAGGGACACGCTGATGATGTCGGCGGCCGTGAAGACAGCGAGACCGAGAACAAGGAGGGTCCAGCCCGGGCCGATGGAGGTGCCGTGGGAGGCTGCAATCCCGACGAAGAAGGCCACCAGCAGGACATCTCCGAGCGGATACGCAAATGCGACGGTCGTGGCGAACGATCCCGGGGTCGCGAGGGCCGCCTTGAGGATCGGATCGAGCAGCACGGCCAACAGGGCGGCCGCACCGAGAGACCCGACGGCGCTGTCCAGGACGATCGGAGACGCGAGACCCCGGATTGTGCGCCTCGCGAGAACGACGAGTGCCGCGAACATGAGCGGGTAGAAGCCGAGGAAGCCGACATCCGCCCAGGACGGACGCGGCAGGGATTCGCCTCCGGTCGTCGCCAGTGCGAAGAACGTGTCTCCGGCCGCCAGGACCGTCACGGCGGCGGTCATCAGGTGCAGGTCCCTGCGCCGGGACCGTGTCCGGCCGATCGCAATCCAGCACACGACGACGGGAATCCACAACGCGAAGAATCCGAGTACGAGCGAACTCACGTCGCCTGCGGTACCGAAGATCGTGGCGACAGCGAAGGCAGCCACAATCAGCCCGAGGGTCCAGTTCGGCCATCGGCCGAATCGGCTCGTCCCTCGAGACGCGCTGACGCGCTCCGTGCTGGTATCGGCTGGCATAGATCTCCCTCTCGATAAACCTAGCTGCGTCGGTCGCCTTCGAAATGAACCCCGGCGTGCGGCATCTTCGGGATAGATTGGTCCCGGGGGAGCCAGTGCGGCAGCGAATTTGCCGCATGGCCGGGCATAAAATTGGGGGATACGTGTACGGAAAACCAAATACCAGGCGGAATTTTGAAGCGGTCGGCGGATTGCTGGGTTTTGTCGGGATGAGTGTCGTTGCCGGTGTTCTCGTGGCGGCCGCGGTTACTCCCGCCCTGGGCCTCTCCGGCCTTGCTGCGACAAACGCGATCACTGTTTTCGAGAACCTGCCCGATTACCTGAAGATCGACCAGCTCTCGCAGAAGAGCAACATCTACGCGACCACGAGCACCGGCGTCCCCTATCTCCTGGCCTCGTTCTACGACCAGAACCGCGTCGAGGTCGCCTCGGATGCGATCAACCAGTTCGTCAAGGATGCCGCGACCTCCGGTGAAGACCCCCGGTTCTACGACCACGGCGGCATCGACCTGCAGGGCACAGTGACCGGGATCGTCACGACTGTCGCCACCGGTGATGTTCGCGGTGGGTCTTCGATCACCCAGCAGTACGTGAAGAACGTGCTCGTGCAGAAGTGCGAAGTGCTCACGGATACGCAGAAGAAGTCGGACTGTTATGACGCCGCGATCGCCAAGACTCCTGATCGCAAGCTCAAGGAGATGCGCCTCGCGATCGGCGTGGAGAAGAAGTACGCGAAGGACGACATCCTCCGCCAGTACCTGAACATCACCGGCTTCGGCGGCACCGTCTACGGCATCGAGTCCGCCGCGGAGTACTACTTCGGTTCGACGGCGGCGACGCTGACGCTCCCGCAGGCCGCGAGCCTCGTCGCGATCGTGAACAACCCGGTCAAGTTTCAGCTCGACCAGCCCGACAGCGAGACCAACGGCGCCGCGAACGGCTACGCCGCGAACAAGGACCGCCGCGACTACATCCTCGACCAGATGCTCAAGTACGGCAAGATCAACCAGGCCGACCACGATGCCGCGATCGCCACGGCCATCGAGCCCAGCATCCACGTGCCCTCGACCGGCTGCCAGACCGCCGGCGGCAGTGCCTTCTTCTGCGACCTCGTCGTGAATACCCTGCAGAACGACCCGACCTTCGGAGCCGACGACACCACCCGGATGGCCAACTTCCGCCGCGGCGGGTTCAACGTCTACACGACCCTCGACCTCGACATGCAGCAGGCCGCCGAGGCCACGATGAAGGCCAACGTTCCTGACACCTACCCCGGCTGGGACGTCGGTGGCGTGATCGTCAGCGTCGGAGTCGGCACCGGCAAGGTTCTCGCCATGACGCAGAACAAGGACTACAGCCAGGACCCGGATGTGCCGATCACCGGGTCGAACCTGACCGGGATCAACTACAACACCAACGTCGACCAGGGCGGTTCCCACGGGTTCCAGCCCGGATCGACGTACAAGGTGTTCACCCTCGCCGAGTGGCTGACCGAGGGCCACTCGCTCAACGAGCGGGTCGACTCCCGGCGCAAGGCCAACTGGGGCACCTTCCGCGACAGCTGCGCGACCGGCGGCACCGTGAGCTTCCCCGGCTACAACCCCAAGAACGACTCGAACGAATCCGGCGCCAACTACAGCGCCCTGCAGTCGACGATCGGGTCCATCAACACCGGCTTCATCGGCATGGCCAAGAAACTCGACCTGTGCGGCATCCGCAAGACCGCCGAGGCCTTCGACGTCACGCGCGCCGACGGCGCCCCGCTCGAGCAGGGTGCCTCAGCGGTGCTCGGCACCAACGAGGTCGCGCCCCTGAGCATGGCGGTCGCCTTCGCCGGCATCGCCAACAAGGGCACCACCTGCAGCCCGATCGTGATCGACCACATCACCGGCTCCGACGGAACGGCGCTTGCCGTGCCGCAGTCGGCGTGCCACCAGTCGGTCGATCCGAACGTCGCCGCCGGCATGACGACCGCGATGCAGCAGGTCATGGCGAGCGGAACCGGATCCGCCTCGTTCAAGGCGACCAGTCCGAAGTCGCCGATGATCGGCAAGACCGGGACCACAGACGGCAACAAGGACACCTGGATGAGCGGGGCGAGCACGACCGTCGCCACCGTCGCCGGCGTGATGAGCGTCACGGGTGACAGGGATCAGCGCACCACCTCCTTCAACGGCCAGCAGGCCGCGACGGCACGGCATCGGATGTGGCCGGACGTGATGAGCGTCGCGAATGCGAAGTATCCCGGCGTTGCCTTTCCCGCGGCCTCCGGCGCGGTGATCAACGCCGCCCAGGTGTCCATTCCTGACCTCCGCGGCAAGAGCCTCAGCCAGGCGCAGTCGACCCTGGAATCCGCAGGCTTCCTCTTCGTGAATGGCGGAACCATCGACTCCGAGCTGCCTGCCGGCGTTGTCGCGAACACCGAGCCCGGTGGGGGAGCAAGCGCGGCCCGCGGCGCTGCCGTGACGGTGCGCACGAGCAACGCCGCGCTCGTCGTCGTACCGGACGTCTCGGGCAAACGTGAAGTCGAAGCCCGCGCCGCCCTGTCGAACTTCACCGTGGTGAAGAACGAAACCGATGTGAAAGACCCCGCTCTCGTCGGCACGGTCGTCACGACGTCGCCACCGGCCGGCAGCGCCGCCAGACCTGGGGATGCCGTCACGATCGTCGTCGGCCGGCTGGCCGCCGCGGGAGGCTGAGCCGGCGCACTGTCTGCGCTCACTTCGGCGCGAGGAGAAGATCAGCTGCTGGGCCCGCGAGGCTCCCGGCCGGACAGGACCCCGGCGAACAGCAGGGTGAGCACACCGGCCACAGGCACGACGAGCAGGCCGAGCCGGAGCGAGGACGCGTCGGCGATCGCGCCGACCACGGGCGGCGAGACGAGGAAACCGACCCTGAGAAGCCAGGCGAGGATCGTCAGCCCGGAGCCAGGGCGGAAGCCAGGAAGCTCGTCCGCCGCATGCATGGCCGCCGGGATCAGGGTCGCGACCCCGAGTCCTGCGAGGCCGAATCCGACCACGGTGCCCAGGACCGACGGGACCAGGAGGGCGCTTCCCATGCCGACACAGACGATCACCCCGCCCGTTCTCGCGACCGCGCGCTGGCCGAACCGGTCGACGAGCCGATCGCCGAGCATCCGCCCGATGAACTGCATGCCCTGGAGCGCGATGAAGCCGAGGCCCGCGACGAAGGCTGATGCGCCGAGGTCGACGGAGAGGTAAATGGCCGACCAGGAGCTGCCGGCGTCCTCGACGATGGCCCCGGACGCCGCGATGAGCACGAGGGCGAGGAGCACCGCGTATTTCGCCAACACGCCCACCGCTCGTCCGGTGCGCGTCTGCACGCCGGCCGAAACATTGGCGGCACGCGTCTCGTCCGGTTCGGGGCCGGACAGGAGCATGCGGTACGACAGCGCGGCCAGGATGCTGAACAGCACGGCGGAGAGCGTGAGGTGCACGGCCAGGGGAATGCCGAGCCCGGCGGCGAGGGACCCGAGTGCGCCGCCGGATACCGCACCGATGCTCCAGACAGCGTGGAACGAGTTGAGGATGGAGCGTTTGTACAGTCGCTGCACCCTCAGCGCGTGTGAGTTCTGGGCGACGTCGGTGATCGAGTCCATCGCGCCGGCCAGGAACAATCCGGCCGCGAGCGGAAGCCAGGCCGGGGCCACCCCGGCAAGCAGGATGCCGACCGCGGTGAACACCGTGGCGACGATCGCCACCCGGGAGGAGCGGAACCGGCGCACGAGCATCCCGGCCGTCAACCCGGCGATGAGCGCGCCGAGCGGGTATGCGGCGACCGCGAAGCCGAATTCCGCGTTCGTGAGGCCGAGGTCGGCCTTGATCTGGGGATAGCGCGGCAACAGGTTCGCAAAGATCGCACCGTTGGTGAAGAAGAGCACGCCGACCGCTATGCGGGCACGGCGGGCCGCTACCGGCGGCCGCGAGACCGAGGCAGGGGAGGAGCCGCCCGGACCTGAGGTCTCCGCGGTGGTCTCGCTCGTGGTCTCGCCCGTGGTCTCATCCGTGCTCTCAACGTTCACGGTCGAAGGCTACAGGCTTGCGGCAACGCCATCCGCTGGCGGGCGCTGGAGGAGCTCGATCAGCAGGATCGCGACGAGGGCGGTGACGGCGGTGCCGATGATCACGCCCGGCGACAGCGGGCGGACGAACAGCACGACGGCCCCGGCCACAAGCGCAACGACGACCCGCGCGTATCGCCGCACGGAGTACAGCCAGACCCCGAACGGTCCCGTGGTTCCTCCTCGACGTTCCGCCGACGAGCGGATGCTCCTGGCAGAGTCCACGGTCAGCCGGCGGACCACGATCGCGCCGCGGAAGGGCCCGGCCAGGTACGCCACCACGGCGACGGTCACGCCTGCGGTCCCCACAGCCAGCGCTGTCGCGCTGATGAACGGCACGATCGCGTCGTAGGTGGCGAGTGCGGCATCCCGGGGCAGGTACTGCGGCGAGACGGAGCCTGCGAAGAGGATGCGCCCGACGGAGATTCCCGTCGCCAGCACGGCCATCGAGAGCGCGAGCAGGAGACCCGCCCAGATCAGCGCCCGTGCCTTCCGCCTGGCCACGACGACACCGGCCGCCAGGAGGACCAGGCTCACCCACGGCAGCACGAACCCCAGGACGTCGAGGAGCTGATAGGCGACCCGTGCCTGGACAAGGGAGTCGGACTGGGCGACCTGGATGGTGCGGTTGATCTCCGGGATCCGATCGGCGAGAGCGAAGCCCTGGGCGACAAGGGCGCTCTTCACCGCGGCGATGAGCGGCGCCAGCTGGATGCCGACCTCACCCTGGGTTCCGATGGTGAGCGGCCCGCCCGTATCGCCCTGAAGCGCCGCGATGACCTGGGAATGACTGACCCGCAGGGTCTGCTCCCAGATGTTCGCGAAGGCGTCCGAAGCGATCAGCCGCTGTGTCGCCGTGCGGACCAGCGACCGCGCACCCTCGATGGCCGGCTGCTTGAGCAGGCCGAGGGCTGTCTGGGCCCTCGGCGGCAGGTTGAGCTGGGCGATTCCGTCGAACAGGTCCGTTGCGATGCTCTCGAAGTCGACCTGGTCGTCGATCACCGTGGAGATCTGGTCAACGAGGAACGCCTGGAATGCCGGGTCATCCGCAAGAGGCGACAGGGTGGCCACGAATCGGCCGGTGTCGGTGACCTCGGTTTTGGTCCACGCGGCGACGACGGCGACCGGGGCGAGAATGACGCCGACGGCGATCAGGAGCGCGGCAAAGAATGCGCGCAGCCGGAGCGATGCCTTGGTGGGTTCAGACACGCCGGGAGTGCTCGGCGGTGCGGGCTGCAGCCGGGCCTGCAAGTGCGCGACCTGGGCCGAAAGTCGTTCGATTTGCTGCTCGGGGGTTTCGATCTGCGCCATCGGGTCCGTGCCTCTCGAGAGTGCGCGCCACTCTCCGGCGCAGGCACATTATGGCGCGGTCCGTCGGATTCGGCACGGAAATCCGCTAGGCTTACCCCCGTGAAGGGGAGTATCCCTCAAAGCCCACTGGGTTTAGTGATCTGATCGTCAACACGGACCGCGGTGCAGGGGTTCCGGTCGGATCGGCGGCATCTTTTGTCGCGGGAGAGACTTTCAGGTTCTCTGCCTGCCCTCCCTCTCCTCGAAAGGCCCCTCCGTGGATCTCGCCCTTCCCCTCTGGTTCGAAATCGGCTCCCTGGTCATCCTGACCCTGGTCCTGGTCGGCGACCTGCTGATCGTGTACAAGCGCCCGCACGTGCCCTCGATGCGCGAGGCCAGCCTGTGGGTCGTCTTCTACGTCGTGCTCGCCCTGCTGTTCGCGCTTGCGATGCTGCTCCTGGCCGATGCCGAACACGCCGGTCAGTTCCTCGCCGGCTGGCTCACCGAGTACAGCCTCAGCATCGACAATCTCTTCGTCTTCGTCATCATCATGGCGAGATTCTCCGTGCCGCGGAAATACCAGCAGGAAGTACTGATGGTGGGCATCATCATCGCGCTCGTCCTGCGCCTGATCTTCATCCTTCTCGGGGCGTCCCTCATCGAGAACTTCAGTTGGATCTTCTACATCTTCGGCGCTTTCCTTCTCTATACGGCCGTGCATCAGGCCGTCGCCAAGGAACCGGACGCGAACGAGGCCGACAACGCGTTCGTGAAGATGATCCGTCGCCGCCTGCGGATCTCCCCGACCTTCGACGGGTCGAAGATCCGCACCACCGTCAAGGGACGCCGGGTCTTCACCCCGATGCTGATCGTCTTCATCGCAATCGGCACGACGGACCTCGTGTTCGCCCTCGACTCGATCCCCGCCATCTTCGGTATCACGACGAGCCCGTTCATCGTGTTCACGGCCAACGTCTTCGCCCTGATGGGACTCCGGCAGCTCTACTTCCTGCTCGGCGGCCTGCTCGAACGGCTCGTGTACCTCAAGTACGGCATCGCCTTCATCCTGTTCTTCATCGGAGTCAAGCTCGTCTCGCACGCGCTCCACACCAATGAGGTCGCGTTCATCAACGGCGGCCATGGTGTGGGCTGGGCGCCGGAGATCGACACCTGGACGTCGCTCGGCGTGATCGTGGTCTCGATGGCCGTCGCCACGGTCGCGAGCCTGATCAAGGCGAACCGGGACGCCCGCGCCCGCGGCCACAGTCTCGGCGAGGAACTGTCGCTCACCACGAAAGAATAGCGCGGGCGCGACGTGTCCTGGCGGCGCGAAAAGTCCCCCCGAATTGGTACCGTGGGTCTCTGACGCCTTGTCGAGGCGCGATCGGGTCGGCTCGGAACACGCGCCGCAGCACGAGGGAGTACCGGCTTGGTCCAGAGCGCAGACACGATGACCCTCCCAACGGTGACGGTCTCGTTCACCGTCGGCGCACGCAGCGAGGTCGGCCAGGTCCGGCAGCTCAATGAGGACAGCTTCATGGCGCACTCTCCGGTCTTTCTCGTGGCCGACGGGATGGGCGGGCACGCCCACGGCGACGAGGCGAGCCAGACCGTCCTGAGAGTCTTCGAAGAACACATCGAGGCTGGCCGTCCTTCAACCCCCGAGCGCATCCTCGACGCCATCCACTCGTCCAACGACGCGGTGCGCGACCTGAGCGGCGCGGAGGACTTCGGAACCGCGGTGAGCGGCACGACGCTGGCCGGGGTTGCCTTCGTCGATGCCGGTGCGGACATCGGCCTGCACTGGATGGCCTTCAACGTGGGCGACTCCCGCATCTACACGTGGGACGGGGTTCACCTCGCCCAGCTGTCCGTCGACCACTCCGCGGTGCAGGAACTCGTCGACGCGGGACTGATCACGCCTCGGTCCGCCGAACTGCACCCCGAACGGAACATCATCACGAGGGCGATCGGAACCGATGAGTTCGTCGACGCTGATGTCTGGCTCGTGCCGGCATCCGGTCACCGTGCCTTCCTGATCTGTTCCGACGGCCTCACCAAGGAGCTCGAGCCTGACGACATCTCGAGGCTCCTCGCCGAGCAGCAGGCCAACGGCCAGCAGGCCGTTGTGGACGCCCTCGTCGACGAGGCGCTCGCGCGCGGCGGGCACGACAATGTCACGGTCGTCTTCGTCGAATCGGTCGTGTCACCGTCGTGACCTTCGGCGAAGACTCGGCGCGAAGTGTTAGCCTGTCCGGGTGCTGTTCGGTCGACTCCTTCTTATCTGCCGCGACGAGTCCCAATTCTGAGGCCTCCCTCGTCGCGGAGACTGTCGTTGGCTGCCATCAAATCTTGAGGAAGACGCACACACATGACTAACGCATCGATGTCCGGCGAACGCCCGCGGACCCTGGCCGAGAAGGTCTGGGACAAACACCTGGTCAGCAAGGGTTCCGACGGCACCCCGGATCTCATCTACATCGACCTGCACCTCGTGCACGAGGTCACGAGCCCGCAAGCGTTCGATGGGCTGCGCCTCGCCGGGCGCCCGCTGCGCCGACCGGACCTGACGATCGCGACCGAGGATCACAACACTCCGACGCTCGCCATCGACCGGCCGATCAAGGACCTGACGAGCCGCACCCAGATCGAGACGCTCCGCCGCAATTGCGAGGAATTCGGTGTGCGGCTGCACTCGCTCGGCGACATCGAGCAGGGCATCGTGCACGTCGTCGGACCCCAGCTCGGGCTCACCCAACCGGGCATCACCGTCGTCTGCGGCGACTCGCACACCTCCACGCACGGCGCCTTCGGGGCGATGGCCCTCGGCATCGGCACGAGCGAGGTCGAACACGTCATGGCCACCCAGACCCTGCCCCTGCAGCCGTTCAAGACCATGGCCATCACCGTCGAAGGCGCCCTGCGCCCCGGCGTCACCGCCAAGGACGTGATCCTCGCCGTGATCGCGAAGATCGGCACCGGCGGCGGACAGGGCTACGTGCTCGAATACCGCGGCAGCGCCATCCGCGCCCTCTCGATGGAGGGCCGCATGACCATCTGCAACATGTCGATCGAGGCGGGCGCCCGCGCGGGCATGGTCGCACCGGATGCGACGACGTACGCCTACCTGAAGGGTCGCGCCCACGCGCCGGCCGGTCAGGACTGGGACGACGCGGTCGCGTACTGGGAGACCCTCGCGACCGATGAGGGCGCCGTGTTCGACGCGGAGGTCGTTCTCGACGCCGACACCCTCGAGCCCTTCGTGACCTGGGGCACCAACCCCGGCCAGGGCGTCTCGCTGAGCGAGACCGTGCCTGACCCGGCCGACGTCGCCGACGCCAACGAGCGCGCCGCCGCCGAGCGCGCCCTCGAATACATGGACCTCGCGGCCGGCACTCGTATGAAGGACATCCGGGTCGACACCGTGTTCCTCGGCTCGTGCACCAACAGCCGCGTCGAAGACCTGCGTGCCGCCGCCGACATCGTGCGCGGGCAGACGCTCGCCCCCGGCGTGCGGATGCTGGTGGTCCCCGGGTCCGCCCGGGTTCGCATCGAAGCGGAGGCGGAAGGCCTCGACAAGGTCTTCACCGATTTCGGTGCCGAATGGCGATTCGCGGGCTGCTCGATGTGCCTCGGCATGAACCCGGACCAGCTGGCCCCCGGCGAACGCTGCGCCTCGACGAGCAACCGCAACTTCGAGGGCCGCCAGGGCAAGGGCGGCCGCACCCACCTGGTCTCCCCGCTCGTGGCGGCGGCCACCGCCATCCGCGGCACGCTGTCGAGCCCGTGGGACCTCGTCGCGGACGGCCTCGTCCCCGCCGACGCGATCCCGGCCGAACTGGCCCCTGCTGCGGCACCGGCACTGGATGGAGCACTCTGACCATGGACAAGTTCACAACCGTCACGGGCATCGCCCTGCCGCTGCGCCGCTCCAACGTCGACACGGACCAGATCATCCCCGCCGTCTACCTCAAACGCGTCACCAAGACCGGTTTCGAGGACGCGCTCTTCGCCGCCTGGCGAACGGACCCCGAATTCGTGCTGAACCGGCCGGAGTACGCGGGCGCGCGCATTCTCGTCGCCGGCGCGGACTTCGGCACGGGATCGTCTCGCGAACACGCCGTCTGGGCGCTGCGCGACTACGGCTTCGACGTGGTGCTCTGCCCCCGGTTCGGCGATATCTTCCGCGGCAATGCCGGCAAACAGGGCCTCCTTGCCGCGCAGATCACCGAGGACGATGCCCAGAAGCTCTGGAGCATCATCGAGGCCGACCCGGGAATAGAACTCACCGTCGATCTGGTTGCGCGTACAGCACGCGTCGGCGATTTCACAGTGCCATTCCAGGTCGACGACTACACCCGTTGGCGCCTGCTCGAAGGCCTCGACGACATTGGCCTGACCCTGCGTGATGAAGCGCGGATCGCAGAATTCGAATCCCATCGGGAGCCGTGGCGGCCCCGTACTCTCCCCGCAAGGCAGGTAAATTTGTGAGTACCATCAGCGAGATCGCCCAGAATCGTGAAGACGCAGCCGTGAAGGCGCAGCTCCTCGAAGACGAACAAAACCGTGAGAACGCACAGAGCTGGGGGGCCGCTGTGGGGCTGAAAGGCGACAAGATCACGATTCGCGGCGGCATCCCGCTGATCGGCCGGATCGAACTCAAGGGCGCGAAGAACCTGGTCACCAAGGCCATGGTCGCCTCCCTGCTCGGCGAGAGCCCGAGCATCCTGAAGAACGTGCCCAACATCAGCGACGTGCGCATCGTGCGCGAGCTGCTCGCGGTGCACGGCGTCAAGGTGACCGACGGGCCAGAGCCCGGAGAACTCCTGCTCGACCCCGTCGACGTCGAGAGCGCGCACTTCGCCGCGATCGACGCGCACGCGGGGTCCTCCCGCATCCCGATCCTGTTCTGCGGACCGCTGCTGCACCGCCTCGGCGAGGCGTTCATCCCCGACCTCGGCGGCTGCCGCATCGGCGACCGGCCGATCGACTACCACCTCGAGGTGCTGCGCAAGTTCGGCGCCGTCGTCGACAAGCAGCCCAACGGCATCCGCATGTCGGCCCCGAACGGCCTGCACGGGGCCAAGGTCTCCCTCCCGTACCCGAGCGTCGGGGCGACGGAGCAGGTCCTGCTCACCGCCGTACGCGCCGAGGGCATCACCGAGCTCAAGGGCGCGGCGATCGAGCCCGAGATCATGGACCTGATCAACATCCTGCAGAAGATGGGTGCGATCATCACGGTCGACACCGACCGGGTCATCCGCATCGAGGGCGTCGAACGACTCGAGGGCTTCAACCACCGGGCGCTCTTCGACCGGAACGAGGCCGCGAGCTGGGCGGCAGCCGCGCTCGCGACCGACGGTGACATCTTCGTCGGCGGCGCACGCCAGTCCGAGATGCTGACCTTCCTCAACGTGTTCCGTAAGGTCGGAGGCGCCTTCGAGATCCACGACGACGGCATCCGCTTCTATCACCCGGGCGGCGACCTCAAGCCCGTCGTCATCGAAACGGATGTGCACCCCGGCTTCATGACCGACTGGCAGCAGCCGCTCGTGATCGCCCTCACCCACGCCCACGGCGTGTCGATCGTGCACGAAACCGTCTACGAACAACGCTTCGGCTTCGTCGACGCCCTCGTCGAGATGGGCGCGACGATCCAGATCCACCGCGAATGCCTCGGCGGCCACCCGTGCCGCTTCGGACAGCGCAACTTCAACCACTCCGCCGTCATCGCGGGGCCGACGAAGCTGCACGGCGCCGACATCGAGGTTCCCGACCTGCGCGGCGGCTTCAGCCACCTGATCGCGGCGCTCACCGCCGAGGGCACCTCGACGGTCAGCAACGTGGGAATCATCAGCCGTGGCTACGAAAACTTCATCACGAAGCTGCGGCTGTTGGGGGCGGACTTCGATCTCGAAGGATAATGGCCCTGTGCCAGTCAATGGAGCAAGTCCGTCATCCGAACCGTCCGTCGAACCCGATCCGTCCGCGAAACCGGTGAGGGTGCGCAAGGAAACCACACAGCCGTCGGTGTTCTGGATCCTCGCGACGATCGTGCTCCCTGCGGTCAACCTTGCGGTGCGGTACCGGGTGACCGACGTCCGGAAGTTCCCGCAGACCGGGGCGTTCGTGCTGTCGCCGAATCACTTCAGTGAAATCGACCCGATCGTCGTCGGCGCACTCGCGTGGAAGCTCGGGCGTGCTCCCCGGTTCATGGCGAAGGCATCCGTCTTCAAGATCCCCGTACTCGGCTGGCTGCTGCGCAAGTCCGGCCAGATCCCCGTCGAACGGGGCGGGGTCGCGCGTGGCAACGAACCGGTCAAGGCCGCCAGGCGGCTCGTCGAGCGCGGCCAGATGGTCATCGTGTACCCCGAGGGTTCGCTCACCCGCGACCCCGAGCTCTGGCCGATGCGCGGGAAGACCGGTGCCGTGCGGATCGCACTCGAGCAGGGCATCCCGATCGTGCCGATCGCCCACTGGGGCACCCAGGACCTGATGCCGCGGTATTCGAAACGGATCAGCCCGTTTCCCCGCAAGACCATCCACGTGAAAATCGGCGATCCGCTGTCCTTCGACGAGTTCAAGGGACGCAGCCTCGACACGGCGACCCTGAACGAGGCCACGGCCATCCTGATGGATGCCATCACCGGGCTCCTCGAGGACCTCCGCGGCGAGAAGGCCCCGGCGAAACGCTGGAACCCCTCCGAGCACGACCAGAAGGAGACCGGCCGTTTTGAAGGCTAAACAACGGCAGGGTGTCCCTGTCGGTACGCGCGTCGCCGTGCTCGGAGCGGGAAGCTGGGGGACGACCTTCGCCAAGATCCTGAGCGACGGCGGCGCCGACGTCGTGCTCTGGGCCCGCCGGCCGGAACTGGCCCGCGAGATCACGGAGGGCCGGAGGAACAGCGACTACCTTCCCGGCATCAACCTCCCGATCGGCCTCCGCGCGACCCCGCACCTCGACCAGGCCCTCGCAGGAGCCGAGCAGGTCTTCATCTCGGTCCCGAGCCAGTCGCTGCGGGAGAACCTCGTCCTGATGGAACCGTTCCTCGAGCCCGACGCGATCCTGGTGTCGCTCATGAAGGGCGTCGAACGCGGCTCCGGCCAGCGGATGAGCCAGATCATCGAAGAGATGCTGCCCGTCGACCCGCACCACATCGCCGCGATCTCCGGACCCAACCTCGCCCTCGAAATCGCCAGGGAGCAGCCGACGGCCGCCGTGGTGTCCTCGACGAGCCTCGAGACCGCCCAGGCCGTCGCGATCCTCGCGACCAACAGCTACTTCCGCTCCTACGTCAACACCGACGTGATCGGCACCGAATTCGGCGGCGTGCTGAAGAACCTCATCGCCGTCGCGATCGGCATCGTCGACGGTGTCGGCTACGGCGAGAACACCAAGGCCTCGATCATCACCCGCGGCCTCGTCGAGATGACCGACTTCGCCGTCGCATACGGCGCCCAGCCGGAGACCCTCGCCGGCCTCGCCGGCCTCGGCGACCTCATCGCCACCTGCCAGTCCCCGCTCTCCCGCAACAACACGGCCGGGCGGCTCCTCGGCCAGGGCTACAGCATCGCGGATGTCGTCAAGCAGATGCAGCAGACCACGGAAGGCCTCGCCTCCGTCGGACCGATCCTCGATCTCGCCAGGGCCAAGGGTGTCGACATGCCCATCGTCGAACAGGTGCGGCAGGTGCTGGCCGGTACGCTGAAACCGCGGGACATCGCCCCTCACCTCACCACGGATTCGGCGGAACCGCAGGGCGAAAGGACAATTGATGACGGACAAGCTCACGGTAGCGCTGCTCTTTGGGGGTCGGTCAAGCGAACACTCGATCAGCTGCGCCACGGCCGGCGGAGTCCTGGCGGCAATTGACCGGTCGCGTTACGACGTGATCCCGATCGGGATCACCCGCGACGGCGCGTTCGTGCTCGAAGCGGATGACCCGGCGCACTTCGCGCTCGGATCCTCGGCAGCGGAGCTTCCCGTCGTCACCGACAACGGCAGCCGGGTGCACTGGCCGGAATCGTCCCTCGACCGCACGCTCCGTGTCGTCGACGCCCCCGGCGCCGCAGCCCGCGTGCTCGGCAGCGTCGACCTCGTCTTCCCGATCCTGCACGGCCCGTACGGTGAGGACGGCACCATCCAGGGTCTCCTCGAACTCCTCGGCCTGCCGTTCGTCGGATCCGGCGTGCTCGCCTCGGCGCTCGGGATGGACAAGCACTTCACCAAGACCGTTTTTCAGCAGGCCTCCCTTCCGGTCGCACCGTGGCGCACGATCACTGCGGCCGACTGGGCCGAAGCGCCGGGAATGGCCTACGCGGCCCTCGCCGAACTCGGGCTGCCCGCCTTCGTCAAGCCGGCCCGCGCCGGGTCGAGCGTCGGCGTGAGCCGGGTCACAGACCCCGCCGAGCTGGTCCGTGCCATGGAGACCGCCCTCGCGGAGGACGACAAGGTCCTGATCGAGGCGGGCCTCGTGGGCCGCGAACTCGAGGTGGCCGTGCTGCAGGGCCGTCCGGGGGAGCCGTCGCGGGCATCCGTCGCCGGAGAAGTACTCGTCACCGGGCGTGACTTCTACGACTTCGACGCCAAGTACCTGGGGGCAGCGGGCATCGAACTGGTGTGCCCTGCGGCCCTGACCCCGGCCGAGCTCGCCGAGATGCAGCGGATGGCGATCCGGGCGTTCGACGCCATCGACGGCGCCGGGCTGGCGCGGGTCGACTTCTTCCTGACTGACACCGGCTGGGTCATCAACGAGATCAATACCATGCCCGGCTTCACGCCGATCTCGATGTTCCCGACGTGCTGGCTTCAGAGCGGCTACACCTATCCCGCGCTCATCGACGAATTGATCTCAGTCGCGCTCGCCCGCCGCGGCGTCCCGGCGCGGGACCCGCTTCCTGCCTGATCAGGGGCGGCAGGCGTCGTTCAGGGCGCGAGGGTTCCGCCGTCGGTCGGCAGGGTCACGTCGGCGGCCCCGAGGCACTTGGCCGTCGCGGGGATGACCGCCATCACGGCGGCCAGGTCGACGAGCACCGTCGAGCCGCTGACCTTGCCAGAGTCGATGACGACCTCACTCGCCGGGGTGCGGCCGTAGGTCGTGTACCGGTAGAGCGGAGCGGCGGAGTCGTCTTCGATCCAGTCGATGCCGTTGACGTTGAGGCACGGCAGCGTCGTGGGGGCAGGCACCGCGACGCCGCAGTGCAGCAGCACGGCGGCCGGGCTGCCCCACGCACCCGTCGCCTGGGCGTTCGTTTCGCGTTCGGCCTGGTCGGCGACGAGCGTCGGCAGGTGAACGACGACGTCTGCACAACCGGGGTTCACTGCGTCCGCCGCGGGTTCGAGGGCGACGCTCGCCGTGCATCCGCTCAGGAGCACGACGCCGGCCAGGGCGAGCGTCGACGTGGCGAGACTGCGGCGGGTACGGGAGCGGAGAGACATTCCATTCAGGCTACCGTTTGAAGATGACCACTGCTGCGAGAACCCCTGCCGCGAACGCATCCCCGGCGGCTGCGTCGGAATCGCGGGCTGTGCGAGACACCGGTGCCGCTGCGATGAACGCCGGACCGGCGACCGAGACC
>NZ_JASJXJ010000069.1:0-19148 GCF_035018685.1 Cryobacterium sp. RTC2.1 | reverse complement strand
GTCGCGGCCGTGCTGAGCGCCAACGGCCTCGACAGGGCGAGTATCATCTTTCCGGGCCAGGCCCTCGTCATTCCCACCGGTTCGGCCCCGGCAGCAGCGGCCCCGGCTGTTGCGCTCGTCAGCGCGACGACCGCCGCGCCCGGCGCGAGTCACACGATCGCAACGGGAGAAACCGTCTCGACGATCGCGGCAGCCGCCGGAGTGTCCATCCGCGCGATCCTGCAGGCGAACAACCTCGGCTGGTCGAGCATCATCTACCCCGGCCAGCAGCTCTCGATCCCCGCGCCCGCGGCGGAATCGGTCGCCACGGCGTCCGTCACCCCGTTGCAGGCGCCCGAACCCGGGCCGGCTCCCACTGCCGTCCTCGGCCAGGTCACGCCGCTCTCCGACGAAATGCGCGCCAACGCCCGGATCATCGTGGCGACCGGCCGTGCGGCCGGCGTGAACGACCAGGGCCTCGTCATCGCCCTCGTCGCCGCCGCCCAGGAATCGGGACTGCGGAACGTCCACTACGGCGACCGGGACTCACTCGGACTCTTCCAGCAGCGCCCAGGCAAGGGGTGGGGGTCGCCGGACCAGGTGATGGACCCGGTCCGGGCGAGCCAGGCGTTCTTCGGCGGCGCCGGGAACCCCAACCCCGGGGTCACCAGGGGGCTGCTCGACATTCCCGGCTGGGACGGACTCTCCGTCACCCAGGCGGCGCAGGCCGTGCAGCTCTCCGCCTTCCCCGACTACTACGCGAAGTGGGAGACCTCTGCCCGTTTTTGGCTCTCCGAACTCGGCTGATCAGCCGTGCCGTGCGAGTGTCCAGCAGCGGATCTGCCCGCTTCTCCCTAGACTCGACTGGTGAGCGATAGTCCTGCCGATCCGATGATCGGCCGTCTGATAGACGGCCGATATCAGGTGCGCTCTCGCATCGCCCGGGGCGGAATGGCGACCGTTTACCTCGCCACCGACCTGCGCCTCGAGCGCCGGGTGGCGCTCAAGGTGATGCACGGCCACCTTGCCGACGACAATGCCTTCAAGGCGCGGTTCGTCCAGGAGGCCCGTTCGGCTGCGCGCCTCGCCCACCCGAACGTCGTCAACGTCTACGACCAGGGCCAGGACGCCGACATGGCGTACCTCGTGATGGAGTACCTGCCGGGCATCACGCTGCGCGACCTGCTCAAGGACTACGGGCGCCTCACGAGCGAACAGACCATCGACATCCTCGAGGCGGTGCTGTCCGGCCTCGCCGCAGCGCACAAGGCCGGCATCGTGCACCGCGACCTGAAACCCGAGAACGTGCTGCTCGCCGATGACGGGCGGATCAAGATCGGCGACTTCGGGCTCGCCCGCGCCGCGAACAACAACACCGCAACCGGGCAGGCGCTGCTCGGCACGATCGCCTACCTCTCCCCCGAGCTCGTCACGCGCGGTATCGCCGATGCGCGCAGCGACATCTACGCCCTCGGGATCATGACCTACGAGATGCTCACCGGCGAACAGCCGTACGTCGGCGAGGCTCCGATGCAGATCGCATACCAGCACGCCAATGACACGGTGCCGATGCCGAGCCTGCGCGTCATGACCGTCCCGCACGAACTCGACGAGCTCGTGAGCTGGGCGACCGCCAGGGACCCCGAGCAGCGCCCCCGGGACGCGAAGGTCATGCTCGACCAGCTCCTCGACGTCGAGAAGCAGATGCGCCCCTTCGACGGCGAAACCGGAGTGCAGCAGACCCTGCTGATGCCGAGCGGTGCGGCGGCCGCCCAGGCCGATGCCGACACCATGATCTTCGGCGCCGCGGCGCAGGCGCAGGCCCCCGGTGCGACGACCGTGCTGCCCGCGCCCGTCGTGAAGCCGCCGAAGGACGCGGAACTCCTCAGCACGAAGACCCGACGCCGCAAGGTACGCGGGTACTGGCTCTTCGCGCTCGTTCTCCTGCTCGCCGGCCTCGGCACGGGCACCGGCTGGTACTTCGGCAGCGGCCCCGGGTCACAGGTCGAGGTGCCGTCACTCGTCTCCGTCGCCCCGGACGCCGCCGCCGCCCAGCTCGCCGAACTCGGACTCCAGTCCGCTCTCGCGCAGCAATACAGCGGAACCATTGCGGCAGGACTGGTCGCGAGCACCGACCCCGGCGAAGGCGGCCACGTGAAGAAGGGCAACGCGGTCACGCTCTACGTCTCGCAGGGGCCGCAGCCGATCACGCTTCCCCCGCTCGCCGGCCTCACCACGGATGCCGCGTCCTCCGCTGTCACGGGGCTGAACGCCGCGATCGGCACGGTGGACCAGGTCTTCTCCGGCGAGGTCGCCGCCGGCATCGTCATGTCGGCGACCCGGGAGAGCGATGGCACCGAGGTCTCCCAGGGCGGCCCGTACTTCGAAGGCATGAAGGTCAACCTCGTCGCCTCGCTCGGCTCGGTGCCGAACGTCTCGGGCAAGTCGGTCGACACCGCGACGTCGCTCCTGCACGACAAGGGACTGAAGGCGACGACCGGCGGCTCGGAGCATAGCGAGACAATCGACAAGGGCGACGTGATCAGGGCGGCACCCCAGAACGACGGGCCCGTGCGTGTCGGCGACACCTACGTGCTCACAACGTCCGATGGGCCTGCGCCGGTGGTAGTGCCCAACGTCATCGGCATGCCCTGGGTCGATGGAAAGGCAGCCCTAGAGGCACTCGGCTTCAGGCTCCAGTATGGACCGCTGGCGGACGCGCTTGGAGTCGGCGGCGCCACCGTGAAGTCGACCGATCCCAAGGCCGGAACTTCGGTGCCCAAGGGCAGCACGATCACGATGACCGGGACGACGATCTTCTAGAACGCGGAGCATTTCGGTGGTACTGGGCCACCATTCCTTGTTGAGCGGCGCAGTACGTGCTCCCGGCACAGGCCGGCGCGTCTATGTCTCGCGCTGGCGGCATCCGCTCCAGGAGGCAAGAGGCGCCGGATGCGCCGAGTGCCGCCGCCCTGCCGGGTGATCTCGGCGGGTACGGCGGCACTCTGGCGGGATGCCTGCGGGTCAGCGGGCTGCGAGCTCCTCGGCGACGAGGAAGGCGAGCTCGAGGGACTGCATGTGGTTGAGCCGCGGGTCGCAGAGCGATTCGTAGCGGGTCGCGAGGTCGGCCTCGTCGATGTGCTCCGAGCCGCCGAGGCACTCGGTGACGTCGTCGCCGGTGAGCTCGACGTGCACGCCGCCCGGGTGGGTTCCGACCGCGCGGTGGGCCTCGAAGAAGCCGCGGACCTCGTCGACGACGTCGTCGAAACGACGCGTCTTGTACCCGGTCGGCGTGGTCACGCCGTTGCCGTGCATCGGGTCCGTGATCCAGAGCGGCTTGGCCTCGCTCGCCTTGATCGCCTCGAGGAGCGGCGGGAGCGCGTCGCGCACCTTGCCTGCTCCCATCCGGGTGATGAAGGTGAGGCGGCCGGGCTCGCGGTTCGGGTCGAGCTTGTCGACGAGGCGCAGCATGTCGTCTGCCGAGGTGCTCGGGCCGAGCTTGACCCCGATCGGGTTCCGCACCCGGGACAGGAAGTCGACGTGGGCGCCGTCGAGGTCGCGGGTGCGCTCACCGATCCAGATGAAGTGCGCTGAGGTGTTGTACGGGGTTCCGGTGCGGGAGTCGATCCGCGTCATCGGGCGCTCGTAGTCCATCAGCAGGCCCTCGTGGCTCGTGTAGAACTCGGTGCGACGCATCGCCTCGAAGTCAGCACCGCACGCGATCATGAACTTGATGGCCCGGTCGATCTCCTTGGCCACCTTCTCGTAGCGCTGGTTCGCGGGGTTCGCGGCGAAGCCCTGGTTCCAGCTGTGCACCTGGCGCAGGTCGGCGAAACCACCCTGGGTGAACGCACGGATCAGGTTGAGCGTCGACGCGGCCGTGTGGTACCCCTTGACCAGTCGGGCAGGGTCTGCCTCGCGGGATTCGGGGGTGAAGTCGTAGCCGTTGACGATGTCGCCGCGGTAGGCAGGCAGGGTGACGCCGCCGCGGGTCTCGAAGTCACTCGAGCGCGGCTTCGCGAACTGGCCGGCCATCCGGCCCATCTTGATCACGGGCATCGAGGCGCCGTAGGTGAGCACGACGGCCATCTGCAGCACGGTCTTGACCCGGTTGCGGATCTGCTCAGCGGTCGCACCGCTGAAGGTCTCCGCGCAGTCGCCGCCCTGGAGCAGGAAGGCGTGCCCTGCGGCGGCCTGGGCGAGCCGGTCGCGCAGGATGTCGACCTCGCCGGCGAAGACCAGGGGCGGCTGCGTCGACAGTTCGGCGGATGCCGCTGCGACGGCGCCTGCGTCCGGCCACGTCGGCTGCTGCTTGATGGGAAGAGTGCGCCAATAGTCCAGACCGGCGATCACAGCTTCATCGGCCACAACGACGGGTTCGGTAGTGTCTACCACAGGACTATCTCTGTTTTCTCTTGGTTGGCGCGCGGAGTGCGCGCCAGGGGACTGGCTGGAAGAGCCGGGAAGGGATACGCGATCTTATCGCGAAAGACTGGCGCGCTTTTCTTTCACGCTCGTGGCGTACACGTCGACGTACTCCTGCTTGCTGAGCGCCTGGAGCTCGTACATCAGCTCGTCGGTCACGCTGCGGAGCACGAACCTGTCCCCCTCCAGCCCCTCGAAGCGGCTGAAGTCGAGGGGTTTTCCGATCACGATCCCGATCCGGCGGATCTTCGGGATCCTCGTGCCGGTCGGCATGGCCTTCTCGGTGTCGATCATCGCAACGGGAACGACGGGCACCCCGGCCTCGAGGAGCATCCGGGCCACCCCGGTGCGGCCGCGGTACATCTTCGCGTCGGGGCTGCGGGTGCCCTCCGGGTAGATGCCGAGCACGCCGCCGCCGGAGAGGACCCGCAGGCCCGTGTTGAGCGAGTCCTCGGAGGCCTTGCCGCCCGAGCGGTCGATGGGGAGCTGACCGGTCGCCTTGAAGAACTGCTTCGTCGCCCAGCCCTTGAGCCCGGTTCCGGTGAAGTATTCGCTCTTGGCGAGGAAGATCACCCGGCGCGGCACCACGAGCGGCAGGAACACCGAGTCGATGAACGAGAGGTGATTGCTCGCGAGGATGACTCCCCCGGTCCTGGGAATGTTCTCGAGGCCCACCACCCACGGCCGGAAGAGCCCCAGTAGAAGGGGTCCGACGACAATGTTTTTCATGATCCAGTAGAACATCGGTCGCTCTCTTCTTGGGTCGGGCACAGCCTAGATCGGGAAGACGTGCTTCCGCGCCAGGTCTGCAGCGCCGACAACTCCGGCATCGTTGACGAGTTGGGCAATCGCGAATTCTGCTTCGGGATGGTAGCCCCGTGCCGGAAGGTTTTCGAGGTACGCGGTGCGAATCGGTTCGAGGAGCAGCTCGCCGGCGTCGGCGACTCCCCCGCCGAAGACGAAGATCTGCGGGTCGAGCACGGCCGCGAGCGAGGCGCAGGCCTGGCCGAGCGCGTCGCCGAGCTGGCGGAGGGCCGCGAGTGCCCCCGGGTCGCCGTCCTGGATCAGGCGGCCGACGTCCTTGCCGCTGAGCTTGCCCTTGCGGTCACGGGCGGATGCGAGGCCGAGGCCGATACCGCCGGCATCCGCAAGGGAGTTGGCGATGCGGAGCAGGGCCCTGCCGGAGCCGTACTGCTCGATGCAGCCCTGGGCTCCGCAGCCGCACGGCAGGCCGTCTGGGACGATGCGCACGTGGCCGAGCTCGGCGCCGCAGCCGAAGCCGCCGCGGAACAGGCGGTCGTTGGAAACGATCGCGCCGCCGACACCGGTGCCGATGGTCAGCGTGACCATGTCGCTGTAGACCTGGCCCGCGCCGAAGCAGAATTCGGCCCAACCGGCCGCGTTCGCGTCGTTCTCGATCAGGATCGGGAGGTTGAGCCGCTCTTCGAGGGTCGCCCGGAGCGGTTCGTTGCGCCAGTTGATGTTGGGGGCGTAGTACACCGTGGACTGCGCGGAGTCGATGAAGCCGGCAGCTGCCACGCCGGCCGCGATGACGTCCTCTCCGACGGCGAGTTTCTGGATCATCTCGACAACGGCGTCTTCGATGGCGCGCGGGTCCCCCGCCGTTGTGGGCGTGCGCTCGGAACGGAGAATGGTGCCGAACTCGTCGACCAGGGCTCCAGCTATCTTCGTGCCGCCGATGTCGATTCCAATGGCGTGCACAGCCGGCCTCTTTCGTAGATAGTCTCGGGCATCCGCCCAGCTCAGCACACACTTATGCTGAGGCGTCCCTCTAGAGTGTACTGAGCCGCGGCGCTGCGAGTCGAAACGACTGCTCCGCATTCCGCCCGGCTAGAGTGTGCACATCCGCCCGGTACCAGAGGAGTTGCCGTGAAACAGTTCGATATGCCCGCAGTCGTCCCTGCCGATCCAGGGGCGAACATCACCGACCTCCTCGCAGCTCGCCTCGCCGCGACCCCGGATTCCGTGCTTTTCTCGGTTCCCCGCGGTGCCGGCTGGGCTCCCGTGACCACATCCGAATTCCACCGTCAGGTCGTTGGCCTCGCCAAGGGGCTCGTCGCAGCAGGCATCGAACCCGGCGACAAAATCGGCCTGATGTGCAAGACCCGCTATGAGTGGACCCTGATCGACTTCGCGACCTGGTACGCCGGCGCCGTCCTGGTCCCGGTCTACGAGACCAGCTCTCCCACCCAGATGCAGTGGATCCTCGGCGACTCCGGCGCCGCCGCCGTGATCCTCGAGACCGCCGACCACTTCGCCAAGTTCGACGAGGTGCACCCCGACCTCCCGAACATCGGAACCGTCTGGCAGATCGACCTCGGCGACCTCGCGAAGATCGCCGCCGGAGGTGTCAACGTTCCGGATGCCGAGATCGAGCGCCGCCGCCACCTCGCGACCGGCGCCGACATCGCGACCCTGATCTACACCGCAGGGACCACGGGACGGCCGAAGGGGTGCGTGCTCACGCACTCCAACTTCGTCGAGACCTCCCGGAACGCGGGCGTCGCCCTCTCGGACGTCCTCACCCACGAGGACGGCGCATCCACCCTGCTGTTCATTACGACCGCGCACGTCTTCGCCCGGTTCATCGCCGTACTGTGCGTGCACGGGAACGTGCGGGTCGGACACCAGCCGGACACCCGGCAGTTGCTGCCTGCGCTCGCGACCTTCAAGCCGACGTTCCTTCTCGCGGTTCCGCGGGTGTTCGAGAAGGTCTACAACTCGGCGGAGCAGAAGGCAGAGGCCGCCGGTCGCGGCAAGATCTTCGAGGCGGCCGCGCACCTCGCCGTCAAGCACTCCAAGGCACTCGCCGAGGGAACCCCGGTGAGCCTCTCGATGAAGATCCGGTTCGCGATCTTCGACCGTCTCGTCTACAGCAAGCTCCGCACGGCCATGGGCGGGAAGGTGCGCTACGCCGTCTCCGGCTCCGCTCCCCTCGGCGAGTTCCTCGGCCACTTCTACCACAGCCTCGGCATCAAGATCCTCGAGGGCTACGGGCTCACCGAGACCACGGCCCCTGCGACGGTCGGCCGCACAGACCAGTTCAAGGTCGGTACCGTCGGCCCTCCCATCCCCGGCGTCTCGATCCGCATCATGGACGACGGCGAGATCGAGGTGAAGGGCGTCAACGTCTTCAAGGAGTACTGGCACAACCCGGAGGCGACCCAGGCCGCCTTCGACGACGGCTGGTTCCGCACGGGCGACATCGGCGACTTCGACGCGGACGGCTTCGTCACCATCACGGCACGCAAGAAGGAGATCATCGTCACGGCGGGCGGCAAGAACGTCGCCCCTGCCGCGCTCGAGGACCCGATCCGCTCCAACCCCCTCGTCGGCCAGGTCATCGTCGTCGGGGACCGCAAGCCCTTCATCGCTGCGCTCGTCACACTCGACCCCGACATGCTCGCGGTCTGGCTCCACAACAACGGCGAGGATGCCTCGATGTCACTTGCCGAGGCGGCCGTCAATCCTGCGGTGCTCGCCGAGGTGCAGCGTGCCATCGACCACGCCAACTCCCACGTGTCGCGTGCGGAGTCGATCCGCAAGTTCGTGATCCTCACCGTCGAGCTCACCGAGGACAACGGCTATCTCACGCCGAAGCTCAGCATCAAGCGCGACGTGATCATGCGGGACTTCTCCGCGACCATCGAGGGCATGTACCAGGGCGTGCCCGTCGTCACCGAGCAGAACCCGGTCGTGCGCTGACCGTCGGTCAGAACCAGTCCGACTCGCGGATCTCCTTCATGGCCGCCCGGCGGTTCTCCTTGTCGAGCTTGTCGATGTAGAGGAAACCGTCGAGGTGGTCGGTCTCGTGCTGCAGGGCCTGGGCCATCAGCCCGTCGCCGGCGAGTTCGACGGGCTCGCCGGCGAGGTCGGTTCCGGTGACCCTCGCGAACGGGTACCGCTTGGTGGGGTACCACAGGCCGGGAACGGACAGGCAGCCCTCTTCGACGAGGGCGGGCTCGCCGGATACCTCGACGACGACGGGGTTCAGGATGTACCCGATCACGCCATCGACGTTGTAACTGAACGCGCGCAGGTTGACGCCGATCTGGGCAGCGGCGACGCCGGCGCGGCCGGGCAGGCGCACGCTGTCGAGGAGATCGACGACGAGCCGGGTGACCCTGTCGTCGATGATCTCGATCGGCGCGGACACGGTCTTCAAAACGGGATCTCCGAAGAGACGGATCTGGCGCTCAGGCACAGGAATACTCCAAGTCAGTTGGTACGGGCACGTCGGTTGACCGGGTGCGCTTCACGCGCCGCGGTGGGCGGGAAGGCCCTCGACCACGAGAGCAGCAAGGGTGCGGGCGGCAAGCCGGGTGATCGGTTTCAGGTCCTCCCACGAGATCACGCTCCCCGCCGCCAGTTGCGGGTCGTAGGGGATGCGCACGATCTCGCGGACCCTCGACCGGAAGTGCGACTCGATCTCCTCGAGTTTCACGAGGTTGGTGCCCTGGGTCGCGGTGTTGAGCGCGACGATCGAGTTGCGGACGAGGTCGCCGTAGCCGTTGGCGTCGAGCCAGGTCAGGGTCTCAGAGGCGAGCCTGGCTTCGTCGACGCTGCCTCCGGAGACGACCACGATCGAGTCAGCACGCTGCAGGGTCGCCCGCATCACGGAGTGCACGATCCCGGTGCCGCAATCGGTGAGCATGATCGAGTAGTACCGGGCCGCGAGGTCGGCCACGACGTTGTAGTCGTCCTCGTCGAAGGCTTCGGACAGGAGCGGGTCTGTGTCGGAGGCGAGGATGTCGAGCCGGGTCGCGTCGCGGGACACGAGGGTGGAGAAGTCGGTGAAGCCACCGATGGACGCGGCCTTCGTGACGACGTCGCGCACGGTCGACCTCGTCTGCTTGCTGACCCGTTCGGAGAGGGTGCCTCGGTCGGGGTTGGCGTCGACGGCGATGATGCGGTCTTCGCGTGCGTCGGCGAGGGCCATGCCGAGCAGGGCCGTGACCGTGGTCTTGCCGACACCGCCCTTGCGGGTGAGGATCGGCACGAACCGGGTGCCGCCGTCGAACTCCTTGCGGATCAGGGCGTCCATGTCCTTGTGGGCGCGGACCTTCGCCGAGTCGCCGAGGTTGACGAGGTGCAGCGTCGCGGCGTAGACGAAGGCGTTCCAGCCTCCGTGGGGCGGCGGCTGGGTGCGGCGATTGACCGCGAGCAGGCGTTCCGACGTGAGCATGGCCGCCGATTCCGGGACGGTGCCGCCATCGGGGCGCAGGCGCTCCCTGCGGGACTGCGCCGCGGCATCCGCCGGACCGGTCTGCGCAGGGCCGGAGAGGGACTGCACGGCCCCTGCTGCGGCGGCGCCGAGGCGCTCACCCCGGTCGGCGCGGTCGTTCCGGGTCACGCGGTCGCCGGCCGGGACCCGGATGCCCGGCCCGGTGTTGATCTCGATGGTGTGCGTCGCGGGGCGGCCAGCATCGCCCCCGCCTGCGGGGCCGGTACTCCCGAGCGCCGGCGACGCGAGGGGTGCGGCTGCGAGCCCTGCCGGCAGCGCAGCGGCGAGGTTGTCGATCGTGTGCGGCGGCAGCTCGCTGTTGTACTCGTCACCGGGCTGCGCGTCTCCGCCGCCCGTCGAAGAGATTCCGGTATCCGTGCGCTTTTCCGGCACCACAGTCCGTCCCTTCGTCGTGAAAATATCGGCCCGGCCTGGGCCCCCGGCCGGCCGGCGCCACGGTGGGCGACGGCCGATCGACCTTCAGCCTAGCGCGGGCGCACCACCACGAGGAGGTCGCCGGCGTCCACCTGCTGCGTCTTCGGGATCGCCACCCGCTCGACGACACCGGCGATCGGGGAGGTGATGGCCGCCTCCATTTTCATGGCTTCGATGGATGCGACGGTCTGGCCGGCCTCGACGATCGCGCCTTCCTCGACCTGCAGGGTGACCACCCCGGAGAAGGGAGCCGCGACCTGGCCCGGCCGGTTCGCATCCGCTTTCTCGGCGGCCTTGGTGCTCACGGTGATGCCGCGGTCGCGCACGAACACGGGGCGCAGCTGGCCGTTGAGCGTGGTCATGACGGTGCGCATGCCCTTGTCGTCCGCCTCGCCGATCGCCTCGAGTCCGACGTAGAGGCGAACGCCCTTGTCGATCTCGACCGAGTGTTCGATACCCTGCTGCAGCCCGTTGAGGTAGTCGACGGTGTCGACGACGGAGAGGTCGCCGAACAGCTCGCGGATCTGCTCGAACTGGCGGGTCGGTCCGGGGAAGAGCAGCTGGTTGAGCATCGAGCGACGGGTCAGGCTGTCGCCGTCGAGCGCCTCGCGCTCGGGTGCTGTCAGCTCGGTGACGCCGATGTGGATGCTGCGACCGGCGAGCACCTTGCTGCGGAAGGGCTCCGGCCAGCCGCCGGGCAGGTCGCCCAGTTCGCCGGCCATGAAGCCGATCACCGAGTCTGGCACGTCGTAGTTGCCCGGGTTCGCGGCGAAGTCCTCCGGATCGGCGCGGACGGCGGCGAGGTAGAGGGCGAGGTCGCCGACGACTTTGGACGAGGGCGTGACCTTGGGAACGCGGCCGAGGATCTGGTTCGCGGCGGCGTACATGTCCTCGATGAGCTCGAAGTCGTCGGCGAGGCCGAGTGCGACGGCCTGGGTGCGGAGGTTGGAGAGCTGGCCACCGGGGATCTCGTGGCTGTAGACCCGCCCGGTCGGGGCCCGGAGTCCCGATTCGAAGGGGTGGTAGACGCGGCGCACGTCTTCCCAGTACGGTTCGAGGTCGCAGACGGCCTTGAGCGAGATGCCGGTGTCGCGTTCGGTGTGCGCGAGCGCGGCGACGAGCGAGGACGCAGAAGGCTGGCTCGTGGTGCCGGCCATCGGTGCGCTCGCGACGTCGACAGCGTCGGCGCCCGCGCGCGCGGCGGCGAGCAGGGTCGCGAGCTGGCCGCCGGGAGTGTCGTGGGTGTGGACGTGCACCGGGAGCGCGAAGCGTTCGCGAAGCGCTCCGACGAGCTTCTCCGCGGCCGCCGGGCGAAGCAGCCCGGCCATGTCCTTGATCGCAATGATGTGCGCGCCGGTGTCGACGATCTGCTCCGCGAGGCGCAGGTAGTAGTCGAGCGTGTAGAGGTCCTCCGCGGGGTCGAGCAGGTCGCCCGTGTAGCAGAGTGCGACCTCGGCGATGCTCGTTCCGGTGCCGAGGACGGCATCGATCGCCGGGCGCATCTGCGAGACGTCGTTGAGGGCGTCGAAGATCCGGAAGATGTCGACGCCCGTGTCGGACGCTTCCCGCACGAAGGCGTCGGTGACCTCGGTCGGGTACGGCGTGTATCCGACCGTGTTCCGGCCGCGGAGCAGCATCTGCACGTTGATGTTCGGGAGCGCGGCCCGCAGGGCGGCGAGCCGTTCCCACGGGTCCTCGCCGAGGAAACGGAGCGCGACGTCGTAGGTCGCGCCGCCCCAGGCCTCGATCGAGAGGAGCTCCGGCGTCATCCGGGCGACGTACGGCGCGACGGCGACGAGGTCCCTCGTGCGCACGCGGGTAGCCAGGAGCGACTGGTGGGCGTCGCGGAACGTGGTGTCCGTCACGGCGAGTGCGGTCTGGGCGCGGAGTTCCGCGGCGAAACCGGCCGGGCCGAGCAGCTGCAGCCGCTGGCGGGAGCCCGCGGGGGCCGGGACGCTGAGGTCGAGCTTCGGAAGCTTCTCTGCCGGGTTCAGCAGGGTGATCGGGACCCCGTTCGGCTTGTTGACGGTGACGTCGGCGAGCCAGTTCAGGATCTTCGTTCCACGGTCCTTCGAGACGCGGGCGCGGAGCAGGTCTGGCCGTTCGTCGATGAAGGAGGTGCTGAGGTCGCCGGCCGCGAAGCCCGGGTCTTCCAGGACGGCCTGGAGGAAGGCGACGTTCGTGGAGACGCCGCGGATGCGGAACTCGGCGAGTGCCCGCTTGGAGCGCGTGACGGCTGCGGTGAAGTCGCGACCGCGGCAGGTGAGCTTCGCGAGCATCGAGTCGAAGTGCGGGCTGATCTGCGCGCCCGGGTTGATGGTTCCACCGTCGAGGCGGATGCCTGCCCCGCCGGGTGAGCGATACGTCGTGATCTTCCCGGTGTCCGGCCGGAACCCCATCGTGGGGTCCTCGGTGGTGATGCGGCACTGGAGCGCGGCGCCGCGCAGGTGGATCTGGTCCTGGAGGAGCCCGAGTTCGGCGAGGGTCTCCCCCGCGGCGATGCGGATCTGGGCGACGACGAGGTCGACGTCTGTGACCTCTTCCGTCACGGTGTGCTCGACCTGGATCCGCGGGTTCATCTCGATGAAGACGTGCTGGCCTGCGCGCTCCCCGACGGTGTCGAGCAGGAACTCGACGGTGCCCGCGTTGACGTAACCGATGGAGCGGGCGAAAGCCACGGCATCCGCGTAGAGACGGGTACGGATCTCGTCGCTGAGGTTCGGGGCCGGCGCGATCTCGATGACCTTCTGGTGGCGACGCTGCACGGAGCAGTCCCGCTCGAAGAGGTGCACGGTTTCGCCGGTCGAGTCCGCGAGGATCTGCACTTCGATGTGCCGGGGGCGGAGCACGGCCTGCTCGAGGAACATGGTCGAGTCGCCGAAGGCGCTGTTGGCCTCGCGCATGGCCTCCTCGAGGGAACCGCGCAGGTCCTCTATGCTCGCGACGCGGCGCATGCCGCGGCCGCCGCCGCCGGCGACGGCCTTGGCGAAGATCGGGAAGCCGATGTCGGCAGCTGCGGCGATGAGCTCGTCGAGGTCCTTCGATGGCGCGCTCGACTTGAGCACGGGAACGCCAGCAGCGATCGCGTGCTCCTTGGCGGTGACCTTGTTTCCGGCCATTTCGAGCACGTGCTCGCCGGGGCCGATGAAGGTGATGCCGGCCTCGCGGGCGGCGAGTGCGAGCTCGGGGTTCTCGGAAAGGAAGCCGTAGCCGGGGTAAATGGCGTCGGCGCCGCTCTCGACGGCGACCCGGATGATCTCGCTCACGGTCAGGTATGCCCTGACCGGGTGCCCGGGTTCGCCGATCTGGTACGCCTCGTCCGCCTTCAGGCGATGGAGGGAATTCCGGTCTTCGAACGGATAAACGGCGACGGTTTTCGCGCCGAGTTCATACGCTGCACGAAACGCGCGAATCGCGATTTCTCCGCGGTTGGCAACAAGAATCTTCGTGAACATACAGACCTTTCAGGAGGCGACGGGCACACAGCTGGCGGTTAGGTTCTCTAAGACTAGTGAAGGTAACGTATCTACTTGTGCACGTACTAAGCGTTAGCTCCCTCAAGGGAGGAGTAGGCAAGACCACAGTGACCCTGGGTCTGGCGTCTGCTGCCTTCGCCCGCGGCGTACGGACCCTGGTCGTCGACATCGACCCGCAATCGGACGTGTCGACCGGCATGGACATCGAGGTCGCCGGCCACCTGAACATCGCCGACGTCCTCGCATCCCCCAAGGAAAAGATCGTCCGTGCCGCCATCGTGCCGAGCGGCTGGACCCGCGGCCAGCAGGGCACGATCGACGTCATGATCGGCAGCCCGTCCGCCATCAACTTCGACGGTCCGCACCCGAGCATCCGCGACATCTGGAAGCTCGAAGAAGCCCTCTCGACGGTCGAGAAGGACTACGACCTGGTGCTGATCGACTGCGCGCCCTCCCTCAACGCCCTGACCCGGACCGCGTGGGCGGCGAGCGACCGCGTCGCCGTCGTCACAGAGCCCGGGCTGTTCTCCGTCGCCGCCGCCGACCGCGCACTGCGCGCGATCGAGGAGATCCGCCGCGGACTCAGCCCGCGGCTGCAGCCGCTCGGCATCATCGTGAATCGTGCCAGGATCGCGTCCCTCGAGCACCAGTTCCGGATCAAGGAACTGCGGGACATGTTCGGACCGCTCGTGCTCAGCCCCCAGCTGCCGGAGCGCACGTCGCTGCAGCAGGCGCAGGGCGCCGCGAAGCCGCTGCACACCTGGCCCGGCGACAGCGCGCAGGAGATGGCCCGCTACTTCGACCAGCTGCTCGACCGTATCCTCCGCACCGCACGCATCGGCGAATACGCGGAGCAGCGCTAGGCGGATCCGCCCCCAAACCGGGTCACATTCCCGCGCTGGGTTGCGGACGAAAGACCTTCCCAGGCGGGACGAAGGTGCCTTTTCCGCACCTCGATCGCGGGGGCCGCGAGAAAGCGGGTGTCCTTGCGGCGAGCGAGTCCTGCCAGCGAGCGCGTCTTGCCACCGAGCGAGTCCTGCCACCGAGCCAGTCCTGATGGCGAGCTCGACCTGCTGGTGGGTTAGGAGACCTTGCGGGCGAGGCGGCGGACGGCGAGTTCGTCGGAAGGGTCGGACGGCTGGGAGTCGAGCTCGACGAGGGTCGTCTCGACCTCGCGCAGGACCTTGCCGACGGCGATTCCGAAGACGCCCTGGCCGCGGCTGACGAGATCGATGACCTCGTCGTTGGACGTGCAGAGATAGACGCTCGCGCCGTCGCTCATGAGCGTCGTCTGGGCGAGGTCGCTGACCCCGGACTCGCGGAGCTGGTTGACGGCCGTGCGGATCTGCTGGAGTGAGATGCCGGTGTCGAGGAGGCGTTTGACGAGCTTGAGGACGAGAATGTCGCGGAAGCCGTAGAGCCGCTGCGTGCCGGAGCCGGTCGCACCGCGCACCGTCGGTTCGACGAGTTCGGTACGGGCCCAGTAGTCCAGCTGGCGGTAGGTGATGCCGGCGGCACGGGCCGCGACGGCGCCCCGGTACCCGGAATTCTCATCGAGGTCCGGCATGCCGTCTGTGAACAGGAGTCCGTCACCGTAGCGGGAGGCGTCGTCACGCTTGCTGAGCTCGCTCATACGATGGCCTCTCGGAATGGGGTGCGGCGCGGCCGCAGATGCAACGCTACCGAGGTACTGGACCCAGGCCCGGACATCCGCCCGAACGCGTCGGCGTGTCGTACGACTGCCATCGGTGGGGTTCGCCCGGATCGGATTCGGTCCGGCGGCGCTTCCAGCAGTCTACGACTTCCTGGCGATCCGGCCGAGCTTAACTGGTGAGGCGACCGAGCGCCGAACGGATCAGGCTGCCGCGGATGACTTCGAAATTGCCGGCGATTTCGACGGCCATTTCCGCGGCCTTCGCCCGGCTCGACGCATCCCTGCGTCGGGACAGCGGCACCAGGGCGCTCTCGATCAGCCCCAGTTCCCGTTCTGCCGCGCCGCGGAAGCCGCGCAGGTGCCTCGGTTCGATCCCGCTGTGCTGGAGCTCGACAAGGGCACGCAGGACTCCGAGAGCGTCGTCACCGTACACTTCCGCCGGAAGGATGATCGAGGCGGACACGGCGTCGTGCAGCAGGGCGGCGGATGCCCCGGCCTCGCGGATGAGCTCGTCCCGGCTGAGGCGCCGTTCGGTCGACAGCATCGACGGACCCGGAGTCACTCCCCCGGGCAGCGTCGGCGAGTTGCCGGCGTCGAGGTCGTCGAGGTAGCCCCGGATGACCTTGAGCGGAAGGTACAGGTCGCGCTGCATCGACAGGATCAGGCGGAGCCGGTCGAGGTCGCTCGCGCAGAACTTGCGGTAGCCGGATTCGGTGCGCGCGGGAGAGACGAGGCGCTGCTCCTCGAGGAAGCGCAGCTTCGACGGGGTGAGGTCGGGAAAATCCGGGGTCAGGCGAGCGAGCACCTGTCCGATGCTCAACAGCGACGTCGCACCCGGCTGCCTGGCCTGGGCGGAGGACGCTGCCACTACTCGCTCGCCTGTGGCGCCAGATCGAGTCGCGAGGCGTAGAACGTGAGCCGGAACTTGCCGACCTGGACTTCATCCCTGTCGTGGAGCGCTGCGGTTTCGATGCGCACTCCCTCGAAATAGGTGCCGTTCAGGGAGACGAGGTCCTTGACCTCGAACGAGGTTCCGTGGCGGAGGAACTCGGCGTGCCGACGGGACACGGTCACGTCATCGAGGAAGATGTCCGCGTGCGGGTGCCGACCGACGGTCGTCACATCGGCATCGAGCAGGAACCGGGCGCCCGAGTTCGGACCGCGGCGAACGACGAGGAGAGCCGACCCGGAGGGAAGGGCCGAGATCGCTTCCTGTTCTTCTGCCGTCACGTCGTTGTCGACGGCCGCGAGCTGGGCTGCGAAGCCCTGGCTGAACGTCATCGTCGTGTCGGTGCCGGAATATTCTTCGGGCGCGGCCTTACGCTGGCTCTCATCTGGCTTTTTGGAATCAATCACCGGTACACCTCCTACCCCCCAATCGTATCCGATCGAATGGGCGGTATGGCCCGCGGAATCCGAATCACCCTGGCCGTCTCGAAAGCGTAGATGATTCCGGCCCACCAATACAGGAATGCCCCCCAGATTCCGAAGGCCCAGCCGATCGGAAGGGACCACCAGCCGAGCATCGGGAAAGCCTGGCCGAGCATGATCAGCGGCAGCGCATAAAAGAGGCAGAAGGTCGCGGCCTTGCCGAGCAGGTTGACCGGGAGCGGACCGTAGCCGTGGCTCGCAAGGACGATCCCGAGGCCGAGCAGGAAGACGTCCCTGCCGATCACGATGAGGACGATCCACCAGGGCACGAGGTCGCGCCAGGCCAGGCCGAGGAGCGCCGCGAAGATGTAGAGGCGGTCGGCCGCGGGGTCGAGGAGCTGGCCGAGCCGGGTGATCTGGTTGAAGCGCCGCGCGATCACGCCGTCGAGGTAGTCGGTGAGGCTCGCGACGAGGAGCACGAGGAGGGCCCAGGCATCCGCGCCGCGGACGAGCAGGACGAGGAAGACCGGGACGAGGGTAAGCCGGAGGGCGCTCAGCAGGTTGGGCAGGGTCAGAACCCTGGAACTGATGATGGGTACTTCCGCCCCTGCCATTGTGCGAGTCTACCGATGCGCCGACGCTCTACGGAATGCGCCGTTTCGCGGGCCGCGCCGTGTCGTCGCCCTCCGCTGCGGTGCCGCCCTTCCCTCCTCCCCGGCTGCGCTCGACGCTGCGCCGGAGCGCCTCCATCAGGTCGAGGACCTCGCCGCCGCCGGACTCCTCTCCTGTGGCCTCCCCCGCCTCCCCTGCCTCGGCCGCCTCGACGGTCTCTCCGGCCGCGAGTTTGGCTTCGATCAGCTCCCTGAGCTGGTCCTGGTAGTCGTCGCGGTAGTCCTGGGGGGTGAAGTCGGAGGCGAAGGACTCGACGAGCGCCGCCGAGAGTTCGAGCTCCTGCCGCGAGATCTTCGTGGATTCGGCCAGGGCGGGGAAGTCGGCCTCCCGCACCTCGTCACTCCAGAGCAGCGCCTGCAGGAGCAGCACGTCACCGCGCACCCGGAGCGCGCCGAGCCGGGTCTTCTGGCGGAGTGCGAAACGCACGATCGCGGTGCGGTCGCTCGCCTCGAGCGCGCGCCGGAGCAGGACATACGCCTTGGGCGATGCGCCGTCCGGTTCCAGGAAGTAGCTCTTCTCGAACAGCATCGGGTCGAGCTGCTCGCTCGGCACGAACTCGACGACGTCGATCTCCCTGCTCTTCTCCGCCGGCAGCCTGCGGAGCTCCTCCTCGGTGAGCACGACCGTGTTCTCGCCGTCGTCGTACGCCTTGTCGATGTGGGCGTAGTCGACGATCCGGCCGCAGCGGGAGCACCGCCGCTGGTAGCGGATGCGTCCGCCGTCGGCGTCGTGGACCTGGTGCAGCGCGGTGTCGTGGTCTTCTGTCGCGCTGTAGACCTTGACGGGCACGTTGACGAGGCCGAAGGTGATGGAGCCTTTCCAGATCGATCTCATGCGAACCAGTAGACACCGCATCCGCCGCCCGTACTAGCCGGACGGGGAGTGCGCGGGCATGCTGGTGGAACGGCATCGGGAGAACCCGGGCGAATCGATCGGAACGGAGGCCGGATGAACGAGGCGACGAGCCAGGTCGTGTCCGTCGACGGTCACCGGATCACTCTCACGCACCTCGACAAGGTGCTCTACCCCGAGACCGGCACCACAAAGGCGGATGTCCTCGGGTACTACGCCGCGATCGCCGAGGTGCTCGTGCCGCACGCCGCGAACCGTGCGGCGACCCGCAAGCGCTGGGTGCACGGGGTCGGCACGGTGGAGAAGCCGGAGAAGATGTTCTTCCAGAAGAACCTCGAGGACTCAGCGCCGAGCTGGGTGCAGCGCCACTCGATCGAGCACACCGACCACACGAACGTGTACCCGCTCGTGAACGACGTCGCGACCCTGACCTGGCTCGGGCAGATGTCGGCGCTCGAGCTCCACGTTCCGCAGTGGCAGTTCGGGCGGGACGGCAGCCGGCGCAACCCCGACCGGCTCGTGCTCGACCTCGACCCCGGTGAGGGCGTCACCCTTCCGGAGTGCGCAGAGGTGGCCAGGCTCGCCCGCGCCATCCTGCGCGATATGGGACTCGACCCGCTCCCGGTCACGAGCGGGAGCAAGGGCATCCACCTGTATGCCGCGCTCGACCTGACCCATACCTCCGACGAGATCTCGCAGGTTGCGCACGAACTCGCCAGAGCACTCGAAGCCGACCACCCCGACCTCGTGGTGAGCGACATGAAGAAGTCGATCAGGGGCGGCAAGGTGCTCGTGGACTGGAGCCAGAACAACGCTGCGAAAACCACGATCACGCCGTATTCCCTGCGCGGCACGTTCCGGCCGATGGTCGCGATGCCGCGCACCTGGCGGGAGCTCGCCGAGCCCGGACTCGCCCAGCTCGACTACAAGCAGGCGCTGAGCCGGGTCGAACACGGCGGCGATCCGCTCGCCGCGCTGCTCGGAGCGCACGGTTCGGGGGCGCGCGAACCGGCCCGGGACGCGGCGCGCGATGCGGGGG
>NZ_JASJXJ010000068.1:0-19230 GCF_035018685.1 Cryobacterium sp. RTC2.1 | reverse complement strand
CCCCGGGGCATCCGCTAGCGGATGCCCCGGGGAACTAGCTCTTCGGCCAGCTCGCCTCAATGGTGTCCGTGACCTTCTGGCTGCTGTCGCCGCTCAGCCAGGACACGATGCCCTTCCAGAACGAGTCGGTGCCGACGGCACCGGGCATCAGGTCGGAACCGTCGAAACGGAACACCGTCTTCGGGTCCTGCAGGATGGTGATGCTCTGCTTGAGCAGGTCGCTCGAGGCGTTCGCGGGGTCGAGGCCGGTGTTGGCGCTGATCACGCCGCCCTCCTTGACCCGGTTGTTCGCCCAGGTGTCACTGGACAGGTAGGTGAGCGTCGCGGTGATCGCGTCGCTCGTCTTGAAGGCTCCGACGAGCTCGCCGCCACCGGTGACCGCCTGGTCGCCGCCGGCCTTGACCGGGGGAAGCAGGAACGCGTAGACATCGCCCGTGGGGGAAACCGTCACCGCGGAGCCGTCCGCCTTCTTCCAGAAGCCCTCGTAGAACGAGGCCTGGTGGTGCAGGGAGCACTTACCGTCGAGGATCGGGAGGCCCGCGTCGCCGAACTGCGTGGAGATGATCGACGAGACATCGCCGAGACCACCGTTGACGTCGTCCGGGTTCTTGAGGATCGCACCGACGGAGTCGAACGCCTTCACGATGGCGGGGTCGTTGAACGGGATCTTGTGCGTGACCCACTTGTCGTAGGTGTCCGCGCCGGCCTGGCGAAGCACGTAGTCCTCGACCCAGTCGGTTCCCGGCCAGCCGGTTGCGTCACCTGATCCGACACCGGCACACCACGGCTTGTGGTCGCCGTCGGCCGCGATCTTCGCGGTGAGTGCGGTCAGTTCATCGAGGGTCTTCGGGATTTCGTAGCCCTTGGCCTTGAATTCCGCGGGCGAGTACCAGACGTAGCCCTTGACGCTCGCCATCAGCGGGGCGGCGTAGAAGGTGCCGTCAGCTGCGGTGCCGTAGCCCTTCCAGTCCTTCGACCACCACTTGTCGACGTTCGCCTCGACGGCGGCCGGCGCCTTCTTGAGGAAGCCGGCAGCAGCGAGCTTGTTGAAGAGGCCCGGCTGCGGGATGATGCCGATGTCGGGAGCGTTGCCACCCTCGGCGAGCACCGCGATCTGGGCTTCGAATTCCTTCGTGCCCTGGTAGGTGACCTTGATGCCCGTGCAGGACTGGAAGTCGGCCCAGGAATTGACGAGGCGATCGGCCTCGACGTCCTGGATGGTGCCACCGATCTTGACCTCGGGGCTGTCCTTGAACGTCCCGTAGGACGCGTAGTCGGCACAGTTGGACGACGACGAACTGGATGCGGCGATGTCGCCTGTGCATCCGGTCAGGGCGAGTCCGACCACGGCCGCGGTGGCCAGCGGCAGGTAGAGCCGGCGGTGCTGCTTCACGCTCATGCGTTTCTCCTCATTGAGTGATGCGGGTACGCGAGCTATGCGGTTCACGTACCGAAATGTGATGCGGGACTGTGTTGCGGGAATGTACTGCGGGAATCAAGAACTGCAATACGGGATCGTGCCGGGTATCCGATTCCCCTGCCTTCGTAAGTAAGGAACCGGTTCCACATCACAAACTACGGGAGGTCAGCGGGATTGGCAAGACAATCTTTGTCACGAAATCGCAAAGATTCCGGCGATGATCGCGCGACCACGCACACGCGGGCATTAAAAGTGTCACAGTTCAGCCTTTTCTGCTGGAACCGGTTCCAGTAACAGCGAAAGGAGCGCTACTCTTTCGTTACCGATCCAAAGGAGGACGAGTCGTGAGCGCAATCGCCGACGTGGCACGCCTCGCAGGCGTTGCAAAAGCGACGGCATCCCGCGCACTCAGCGGTCGCGGTTACGTTTCGGAGGCGACGCGGCTCCGGGTCGTCGCGGCCGCGAGGGAGATCGGCTACGTCGCCTCGCCGAACGCCGCGAGCCTCGTGACCGGGCGCACGAAGAACGTCGGCGTGATCATCCCGTTCATCAGCCGGTGGTTCTTCTCCGAGGTGCTCGAGAGCCTGGAACAGGCCCTGCTCGCAGAGGGCTACGACATGACGCTCTACAACCTCCCGGCGGCGTCTGCCGAACGCGACAGCGTCTTCGAGTACTTCCTCGCTCGCAAGCGGTTCGACGGGGTCATCTCTGTCGGCGTCGCCTTGAGCGAGGCGGAGGTCGATCGACTTCACCGCCTCGGCAGGCCGTTGATCGGCATCGGCGGGCCGATCAGGGACGTGCACACGATCGCGATCGACGATGTCGCGACAGCGCGGCTCGCGACCGAACACCTGCTCGGCCTCGGCCACGTCGACGTCGTGCACGTCGGCGGAGATCCGATCGACGAGATGGACTTCCGGGTGCACAGCCAGCGCCTGAGTGGCTTCTACTCTGCCATGCGCGACGCAGGCCGCTCGACGGACCGATGCTTCTACCCCTGCGAATTCAGCATGCCCGGCGGCTACGAGGTGGGGTTGTCCGTGCTCGGCGACCCGCGTACCCGTCCGACCGCGATCTTCGCCGCGAGCGACGAAATCGCCATCGGCGTCATCGTCGCGGCGCGGGAACTCGGCATCCAGGTGCCGGCCGAGCTGTCCGTGATCGGCATCGACGGGCATCCGTACGCGGACATGTTCCGCCTCACGACCCTGGAGCAGCATCCACGCAGGCAGGGACGCCTCGCCGTGAGCGCGCTCCTGACCGAACTCGCGCGCCCGACGGACGCGGACGCGCGGCTCGAGGAAGACGGATACCTCACGGTGCTGCCGACGAACCTCGTGATCCGGTCGAGCACGAGCGGCCCGCACCGGCCACGCAGTTAGCTGTCTCCGGCGCCGATCGCCTCTGCCTCTTCGAGCTCGTCCTCCATCGCACCGTCAGCACGGGCGAGGTGGCGGTGGCCGAGCACGAGAATCGCGACGGCCACGAGAACGGATGCCGCCCCGGCGTAGAACGGGACCGCCGGCCCGAAGAACTCCGCGAGCAGGGTTGCGGCCGGCGGCGCGATCGCCCCGCCGAGGAACCGCACGCCCGAATAGGCCGAGGACGCTACCGGGCGCGGCAGGTCGGTCGCCTCCATCACGGATTCGGTGAGCACGGTGTTGAGCACGCCGAGCAGCAGCCCGCCGACGATGACGCACGTGACGACACCGGTGGCCGAGCCGATCAGCACGCCCGCTGCCGCGAGGTCGAGGGCGAGCAGGGGCAGCACGAGCCAGAGCACCCGGCTGCGGCGCATCCGCCTGGTCAGGAGCGGGGCGACCCAGACCGAGGTGACGGCGAGCGAGATGCCCCAGCCGAAGAAGACCAGGCCGAGGGTGATCGCACTGCCCAGGCCGAGCGGCACGAGCGCGAACGGCGTGTACGCGAGCAGCACGAAGAAGCCGATGTTGTAGAACAGGGCCGCGCTCGCGAGGATGCCGAGCCCCGGCCGGGCGAGCGCCCGGAAGGGTGCTGACAGCCGGATCGGCGCGGGCTTCTGCGGCTCCTTCTTCAGCATCACGATGATCGCCACGAAGCCGATCGCCATCAGCGCCGTACTGCCGAAGAAGGGCCCTCGCCAGCTGATGCTGCCGAGCAGCCCGCCGATGAGCGGGCCGATCGCGATGCCGAGCCCGAGGGCCGCCTCGTAGAGGATGATCGCCGAGGACGTGCCTCCGGATGCCGCGCCGACGATGGTCGCGAGCGCGGTCGAGATGAAGAGGGCGTTGCCGAGGCCCCAGCCGGCGCGGAAGCCGATGATGGTCTCGACGTTCTGCGACAGGCCGGCGGCGAGCGCGAACACGATGATGAGCGCGAGGCCGATCAGCAGGGTGCGCTTGGCGCCGATCCTGCTGGACAGCCAGCTCGTGAAGAACATCGCGATCCCGGTGATCACGAGGTAGCTCGTGAAGAGCATCTCGGTCTGGGTCGGGCTCGCGGCGAGGTCGCGGGCGATCGCAGGCAGGATCGGGTCGACGAGGCCGATGCCCATGAACGCGATCACGCACGCGAAGGCGACGGCCCAGACCGCGGTCGGCTGGTGCAGGATGCTGCCGGCGCCTTCCCGTCGTCCCTGCACGTCGGTTGCGGCAGGGGTTCCGTGTTCCGCCAGCGCGGTCACGCGGCTCATGCGCGGGCTCCGGCCGGACGGCCAGGCTCAGACGCAGGCACACGTGCCGTAGTGACGGCCGCGGTGGGCACCCGCTCCACGGGCACCTCGCTGCCGTCGAGGCGTTCGCGCAGGATGTCGACGGCGTTGCGGATCGTGGCGAGCTCGGCATCCGCCAGCCCGTCGAACATCGGCAGGAGGGCTTCGGCGAGTTCGCTGCGCCAGGCGGAGAGCGCTGCGTTGCCGGCAGCAGTGATCACGGTGCTCGTGACGCGGGCGTCGAGCGGGTCGGCGAGACGGGCGGCCCAGCCGCGTTCGACGAGGTGTGCGACGAGCTTGGTCGCGGTCGGCTGCGAGATGCGGCTGCGGGCGGCGATCTCGCCGAGGCGGATCGGGCCGAGCTGGCGGAGCACGCTCAGGGTGCGCCAGACGGCCGGCGACTCCCGGCTGTCCGCGGCGTGGGCGGCGACCCGGGTGAGCCGGTGGTTCACGGTGATCAGGTCACCGAGGAGTGCGGGAAGGTCAGAAGGCATTCCCCCACTGTACATAGCTTGGCTATCTATGTCCATAACCCGGCTATGGACATCGGCCCGCGCCCGGGTTCGGTCGGATTAAACAGCCGAGGGCGCCGCATCCAGTGGATGCGACGCCCTCGGCGTGTTGCGAATCGAACGGCTGACGCCTGTCGACCTCGAGTGAACCCCCTGGGGGGCCCGACTACTTGAGGGTGACGGTGGCGCCGGCGGCCTCGAGGGAAGCCTTGCCCTTTTCGGCGGCTTCCTTCGTGACGCCCTCGAGGACGGCCTTCGGCGCGCCATCGACAACGGCCTTGGCCTCGCCGAGGCCCAGGCTGGTGAGCTCGCGCACAACCTTGATGACCTGGATCTTCTTGTCGCCAACGGACTCGAGGATGACGTCGAAGGCGCTCTGCTCTTCGACCTCTTCAACGGCGGCGGCGGGGCCAGCGGCACCGGCGACGGCGACGGGGGCTGCTGCGGTGACCTCGAAGGTCTCCTCGAACGCCTTGACGAACTCGGAAAGCTCGATGAGGGTCAGGCCCTTGAACTGTTCGAGCAATTCTTCGGTGGAAAGCTTTGCCATGATTATTCTCCCTATAGTTTCTTAGTTACTCACCGCTAGCAGGCCTATGCCTGGTTCGCGGACTCCTGCTTCTCACGCAGTGCTTCGATGGTGCGAACAGCCTTCGAAAGCGGTGCGTTGAACAGATATGCGGCTCCGAACAGCGAGGCCTTGAACGCGCCGGCCAGCTTGGCCAGCAGCACTTCACGGGACTCGAGGTCGGCGAGCTTGCCTACCTCTTCGGCAGTGAGCGGGCTACCGTCGAAGTAACCACCCTTCACTACCAGGAGAGGGTTTGCCTTGGTAAAGGCACGCAGGGTCTTCGCGACGGCGACGGGGTCTCCGTGCACGAAGGCGATGGCGGACGGGCCGGCGAGTTCGTCGTCAAACGACGTGATGCCGGCGTTGTTGGCCGCAATCTTGGTGAGCGTGTTCTTTACCACGGCGTACGTGGCGTCCGCACTGATGGAAACGCGCAGCGTCTTGAGCTGCGCAACAGTGAGACCGCGGTACTCGGTGAGCAGAACGGCGGTCGAGCTCTGGAATTTCTCCGTCAGCTCGGCGACCGTTGCTTCCTTGTTCGCCATGGCGCTCCTCTTGGTTTCATGTGCCGGTAGCCCGGGGCGCAGACATGAAAAAAGCCCCAGCGCAAGCGCCGGAGCTGAGCAGTCCTTGCGAACTGAAACTGAACTTCGATTCCTGCGCGGGCCGTTCACATGAGTGAACCTTCGGTCACCGTCCATTACTGGGCAGCGACAACCGGCGGTCTTTGGCTTCGTTCACTGTAACGGATGCCGCTGGCGGGCGCAAATCGCGGCATCCGCCCCTCAGCCCGTGAGCGGAACGGCATAGGTAGTTGACCTGAGTCCACTATCGAGATATAGTTGATGCTTGTCAATTACACGCCCCAGGAGTTTCATGTCTCGCGTTTCATCCGTTCGTACCGCTCCACCGCAGAACCCGCAGGACCGGCAGCCCCTCCCCCACCGCGACTCGGACACGCCGATGTCGAAGCGGCAGGTACTCGAGGCCCTCTCCGGCCTGCTGATGGGCATGTTCGTCTCGATCCTCGCCGGGACCGTCGTCAGCACGTCGCTGCCGCTCATCCTCTCCGACCTGCACGGTGACCAGTCCGCATACACCTGGGTCGTCACGGCGACCCTGCTCGCGACGACCGTGAGCACACCGATCTGGGGCAAGTTCGCCGACCTCTTCGACCGCAAGCTGCTCATCCAGCTCTCCCTCGTGGTGTTCGTCCTCGGTTCCGCACTCGCGGGCTTCTCGCAGAACACCGGCACCCTGATCAGCTTCCGGGTGCTGCAGGGCCTCGGCGCCGGCGGCCTCGCCGCGCTCAGCCAGATCATCATGGCCGACATCATCAGCCCCCGTGACCGCGGCCGCTATGCCGGTCTCTTCGGCGCGGTCCTCGCCCTCGGCACCGTGGGCGGTCCGCTCCTCGGCGGTGTCGTGACGGACGCCTTCGGCTGGCGCTGGAACTTCTTTATCGCACTGCCCGTCGCGATCCTTGCGATCATCCTGCTGCAGCGCACCCTGCACCTCCCGGCCAGGGTCAAGCGGGTCGTCAAGATCGACTACCTCGGCGCGATCCTCATCACTGCGGGCATGTCGCTCCTGATGATCTGGGTGACCATCGCCGGCACCCAGTTCGAGTGGGCATCCGTGCCCTCGTTCCTGATGGTCGGCGGCGCTGTCGTGCTGCTCGTCGCCGCGGTGTTCGTGGAGTTCACGGTCAGCGAGCCGATCATCCCGCTCACCCTGTTCAAGAACCGCACCTTCACCCTCGCGGTGATCGCGAGCATCTCGGTCGGCGTGTCCATGTTCGGCACCTCCGTCTTCCTCAGCCAGTACATGCAGCTCGCCCGGGGAGCCACGCCGACCCAGTCCGGCCTGCTGACCATCCCGATGATGGGCGGCTACCTGATCTGTTCGGTCACGTTCGGCACCCTGATCAGCCGCACGGGCAAGTGGAAGGCGATCATGGTCTCGGGCGGAGCGCTCGTGATCGTCGGCTTGCTGTTCCTCGGGACCCTCGACTACCGGACCGATCTCGTGCTCGTCGGCGTCTACATGTTCGTGCTCGGCTCCGGCCTCGGCATGCTGATGCAGAACCTCGTGCTCGTCGTGCAGAACTCGATCGAGGTCAGGCACCTCGGCGTCGCCACGAGCAGCGTCACCTTCTTCCGCAGCCTCGGTGGAACGATCGGCGTCTCGGTGCTCGGCTCCGTGCTCGACACGGCGGTCGCGCAGCACATCACCGACGGCGTCGGCGCGCTCAGCGCCGCCGACAAGATGGCCGCGGCGAGCGCGCTCGGCTCCGGCGCCATCCCGCGCATCGCGGACCTCCCGGCCGCGGTGCGCACCCTCGTCGAATCCGCGTACGGGTCCGGCGTCGGCACGGTCTTCCTTCTCGGCATCCCGCTCGCCGTGATCACCCTCGTGATGGTCACCCTGCTGCCGAACGCGTCCCTCGGCCGGAAGACGGGCATTGCCAGGGCCCGCGAAGGTTCCGGGGACGGCACGTCGGCCGGGCACACCGGCGTGACTGCCGCGGAGCGCGCCGCAGAGGACAAAGCCGGGCGCGCTGCCGAGCGCGAAACCGAGGTCGAGGAGATGGAAGACATCCTGATCGAGGTGAGCGCGGCATCCGCCGGCCTCGCCCCCGCCGGGCTCAACAACCCGACCGGGGTGATTCACCTGCCGCGGGACGACCAGCCCGGCGCGCACAGAGTCAGTAGTCTGTGACCATGATCCAGGGGACTCCGACAGCGTCCACGCACACCGACGAGCGGGAGGACGCACCGGGCGCTGAGTCGGCGACGGCGATCGCCGAGGTCGAGGAGCAGCTGAGCGTGCTCGCCGGGTTGATCCGGGCGAGCATGCGGGATGCCGCGCTCTTCATCGACGCGTCGCTGCAGCCGTTCGCGTTCAAGCTCCTGCGCCACATCGAGCGCTACGGGCCGACGCACTCGAGCGCGGTCGCCGCTGCGCTCTACGTGGACAAGAGCGTGATCAGCCGCCAGGCGAAGCAGCTCTGCGAACTCGGTCTCGTGCGCACGGAAGTCGACCCGGACGACGGCCGCGCCCGGTTCCTCGCCGTCACAGACCTGGCACGGGCCAAACTCGACGCCGTACGGAACGGTGAGACCGCGATCGTGCACAAGCGCCTGAGCGATTGGCCGACGGACGACCTGCACCAGCTCGCCACGCTCCTCGCCCAGCTCAACACCCCGTAGCCCGCGCCACGCCGCGGGTCAGGCGAGCGGGAGCGACACTCGGAACTCGGTGCGGCCCGGCCGGCTCGACACCGTGACCTCTCCCTGGTGCGCGGTCACGACAGCCTGGACGATGGCGAGGCCGAGTCCGGTACTTCCGGTTCCGCGGAACCGCGAGCTGTCGCCGCGGGCGAAACGCTCGAAGAGGGTCGTCTGCAGGTTCGCCGGGATGCCGGGGCCGTCATCCGTCACGGTCACGATCGCACGGCCGTCCTGCTCGGACAGCGCGACCTCGACGGTCGTGTCCGGCGGGGTGTGGATGCGCGCGTTCGCGAGCAGGTTGGTGAAGACCTGGTGCAACCGGGGCGTGTCGCCAATGGCCTGGATCGGCTCATCGGGAAGCTCGAGGTTGAGCACCCGGTCTCGGCCGGCCGCGTGCGCATCGCTGACGACGTCGACGAGCAGGCTCGTGAGGTCGACGGTGCCGTGTTCGAGTTCGCGGCCCTCGTCGAGGCGGGCGAGCAACAGAAGGTCCTCGACGAGCCCGGTCATCCGAACCGACTCGGATTCGATCCGGCTGAGGGCATGCAGGGCGTCCGGCGGCAGCTCCTGGCCGGAGCGCCGGGTGAGCTCGGAGTAACCGCGGATCGAGGCGAGGGGCGTGCGGAGCTCGTGACTCGCATCCGCGACGAACTGCCGTACCTTGTTCTCGCTCGCCTGCCGGGTCTCGAGGGCGAGGTCGACGTGGTCGAGCATGCGGTTGAGCGCGGAGCCGACCTGGCCGACCTCGGTGCGGGGGTCGGTGTCCGCCGCGGGGACCCGGTCGACGAGGCTGACCTCGCCGCGGTCGAGCGGGAGCTCCGAGACGCGGGCGGCCGTTGCCGTGACGCGCTGCAGCGGGCGAAGTGCGAGGCGCACGATCCACATCGCGAGGATCGCGACGACGATGATGCCGACGAGGGAGACGACGCCGATGATCATGGCGAGCTGCGTCGCGGTGCCGTCGACCGTGCTGAGCGGGAGGCCGACGATCGTGAGGGTGCCGGTGCGGCTCGAACTTGCGAGGATCCGGTAGTTGCCGACATCGCCGCCGAGGTCGACGGTGACGGGCTGCGCGGTACCGGTCTGGCTCGCGAGGATATCGGCCTTCTGCACGAGGAGGTCGACCTGGTGGGCCGTGAGTGCGACGATCGTGCCGGTGTCGTCGGTGTAGCCGGCCGTGAGCGTGGAATCGTAGAAGACGAGGGCGAGAGTGCCCGGCTGGCCGGGGCCGTTGAGGATGACGCTCGCGGAAGGCACGAACACCGGCAGCGCGGCGCCGAGGTCGTTGTCGCGGCGGCCCTCGAGCATGGAGTGCGACCGTTCGGCGGCGGAGCTCACCTGCTGGTCGAGGCCCGCGAGCAGGTTGGCGCGCAGCACCGTGACGCTCACGACACCGATCGAGATGCTCACGAGGGCGAGCAGGCCGACGACGGCGAGCACGAGCCGGCGGCGCAGGGTCCAGGGGGCGCGTCCGGGTCGCAGCCAGAGCGGACGCCGCAGCCACCGCGGGCGGCGGACCCACTGCGGTCGACGTGACGGATGCTGCGGGCCGGGTCGTGCGGGCGAGCCGGCCGGGTCGAACGGGTCAGTCCGGTCGGCAACGTCGGCCACGTCAGCCACGCCAGCCGCGTCAGCCGCGTCAGCCGCGTGGGTCGGGTCAGCCGCGTCAGCCGGGTCGAGCGCATCCGGCCGGTCGGTCGGCGTCATCACGCGGTTTTCAGCATGTACCCCGCACCGCGCACGGTGTGGATCATCGGCTCGCGTCCCGCATCGATCTTCTTGCGCAGGTACGAAATGTAGATCTCGACGACGGAGGACTTGCCGCCGAAGTCATAGCTCCAGACCCGGTCGAGGATCTGGGCCTTGCTCAGCACGCGGCGTGGGTTGCGCATCAGGAAACGGAGCAGTTCGAATTCGGTCGCGGTGAGCTCGATGGCGTCGCCGGCCCGGGAGACTTCGTAGCTGTCCTCGTCGAGGGTGAGGTCACCGACCGAGATGCGCGGGTCGACGGAGTCCGACACGGCCAGGGTCGAGCGGCGGATCAGGCCGCGCAGCCGGGCGACGACCTCTTCGAGGCTGAACGGCTTGGTGACGTAGTCGTCGCCGCCCGCGGTGAGGCCGGCGATGCGGTCGTCGAGGGAATCCTTCGCGGTCAGGAAGAGAACGGGAGTCTCATAGCCGTCGGCGCGCACGCGCTGCAGCACCTGGAGGCCGTCGATGTCGGGAAGCATGATGTCGAGCACGATCGCATCCGGCCGGAACTCGCGGGCGATGGTCAGCGCCTGGCGTCCCTCGCCTGCGGTGCGCACCTCCCAGCCCTCGTAACGGAGGGCCATCGAGAGCAAATCCGTGAGCGTGGGTTCGTCGTCGACGACGAGCACTCGAATGGGGCTTCCGTCGGCCTTGTGGAGACGCGGCCCGCGGGTCGAGTGGTCTGTTTCACGTGTGCTCATAGATCTCAGTATCGCGAGCTTTCTATGAAAAGCCTATGCGGGGGCCTTGGCGCTCCTGTGAATGGGGTTCGCGCCCGCTCTGCCCCTCCCCTGCCGCCCCATCGTTCGCACCCCGCGCCCAACCAATTCGACGGATCGGTTGGGCGGGAACGGCGGTCGCGGCTGGCACAATGGGGAGGGTGACCGATACCCTGCTCCCGCTTTTTGAGCCGGCAGGGCCACTCACGGTCTCCTCGGCAGCCGCAGCATCCGTCGCCGCCGTCACCGCAGCAGTCGCTGCGCCGGCGATCGCCCCGCACCTGCTGCGCATCGTCGCCGACTCAACGGACTGGGCGGCCTGGATGCGCGCCCGCAACCAGGGCATCACGGCCACGGATGTCGCCAAGCTCGCCACTCCCAAATCGGTGCAGAACGCGGCCAACGACAAGATGAACGGCAGCAACTTCGGCGGCAACACCTACACCGACCACGGTCGCGCCCGCGAGCCCGTGATCGCGTCCTGGGTACTCGACAACTACGGCATCGAGCCGAGCACGACCCTGTTCCATGCCGCCGGCCACCGCCGCCACCTCGCGACCCCCGACGGCGTGGGCACGGATGCCCGGACGCTCGAACTCTCGGAGATCAAGACGACGAACAAGGCGTGGCGCAGCATCCCGCGCTCCTATATGCGGCAGGTCTGGTGGCAGCAGTACGTACTCGGCGCCGATCGCACGCTGCTGGTCTGGGAGCAGCACCGGGACTTCGTGCCGATCCGGTCGCAGCCGGAATGCCGCTGGATCGAACGCGACGAGGACCAGATCGCGATCCTGGTCGGTTACGCGAACCAGTTGATCGACGTGCTCAACGCAATGGCGACCCGGGCGCAGCAGGCTCGGGCGTAGACGCGATCCTCGCGGCCCCGGCGGCCACGGCGGCGGCCGCGCGGCGGCGCTTGCGCAGCGCGGACACGGCGCCGCTCGCGAACATGTATCCCATGTAGGCGAACAGCAGCCCGGCGACGATGGGCACGATCCAGCTGCGGCTCTGGCCGTTGACGGCGTTGTTGACCCAGCCGACCCACGGCACGGAGTACCAGAGGCGCCCCTGGATCTGTACCGGAAGCACCTGGTCTGCATCGGCGACGCTGTTGTTGTCGCCCTTGAAGGTGAAGGTGCGTCCGCCTTCGGAGCTCGAGCTGATCGCGGTGACCCGGTGGGTGATGACGCCCGGCTCCCCCGAGCGGATCTGGTATGTGACGACGTCGCCGATGCGGATCTCGTCCGGGGTGACCGGGCGCACGATGATGAGCGTTCCGGGCGGCAGGGTGGGTTCCATCGAACTGGTCAGCACGGTGAGCGGGGTCGACCCCGTGACCTTGGGGACCACGATCAGCAGCAGCGCGAGGGCGACCACGAGGAGCAGGACCGCTCCGCTGACCGCGAGCCCGAGGTAGTGCAGCAGGCTCTTGTCGGGCGGGTCGACGGGCGCAGGGGCCTCGTTCGCGGCCGCACCGGGCACGGATGCCGCGGGTGCCGGCGAGTGTTCCGGTGCAGACTGAAGCTGGGTGCTGGTCATTCGCGGTCCTCCTCAGGGCGGCGACGGCGGGCGAGCAGGAGAAAGATGCCGATCCCGAGCAACAGGCCGCCGACGACCAGCACGGGTGCGGGCGGTTCGACGCCGGTGTGCGCGAGGATTCCGCTGCCGACGACTGCCGGGTACGCCGTCGGAGTCGTGGCGGTCGGGGTCACCGGCGTCGGCGGAGCGCCGGGAAATGCCGGCACGACCGTTCCCGGATCGTCACACGGAGACGCCGCGAACGGGCCGGCAACGGCATCCCGCATCGCCACGAGCAAGCCCAGGCTCGCGCTCGCTCCCTGGTCGACAGTGCCGGAGACATCCGCCATGGTGAACGTGACGACGAGTTTCATCGTGCCGCCTGCCGCGATCGGCTGCGAGGGCACGACGATCGCGCAGCTATCGAGCCTGCGGAGGGTGCGGGTGAGGGTGTCGCCGGTTCCGGAGTTCCACGCGGCGAGAGTGATGTGATCGGCGTATCCGCCGGACGGGAGCAGCACGTCGTGCGCGCTCACCCGCACCTCGGCCGGCGCGGCGGTCGGGTTGCGCACCCAGAGGGCGGCCTGCTGGCTGCCGCGCGGGACGAGCAGGCCGAGGCCGTCGAAGAGGCCGGCGTTGAGCGTCGTCGCGAACGTCACGCCATCGGTGCTGAGGAGCAGGTCGACGGGGGCGATCGGAGTGGCGCCAGCCGAGGCGCTTGCCGAGGCGCTTGCGGGCGCTGCGACGCCCGAAACGGCGAGTGACATGGCGAGCGCAGCGATTCCGAGGGCGGATGCCGCGACCCGGCGACCCCGGATCGGGTTCGGGCGCATGTCAGCCCACCCACGTCATGGTGAAGGTCTGGCTGGCCAGCCCGAGAACACCGCACGGCTGTTGCTCCAGCTGGATGTTGTTCGTTGCGGTGGTCTGCCCGCTGACGTCGAGACACTGGCCGCTGTCGTTCACGAAGCGGTAGGTACCGCTTCCAACAGCCCCGACGGCCGTGATGCGCCAGCTCTGGTTCGAGGTCCCGGCATTCTGGAGTTGTGCGGCGAGGCCGGCGGCGGCGCCCCTGCCGGTATCCCAGAAGAGCTGAGGGGCGTACTTCGCCTTCACCGCAGACACACCGGCAGGGTTCGAGAAGTTCCAGGACTGGTTGTCGAAACCGGTCGACTTGCAGCCGAAGCTGATCATCGCAGTTCCGGCCGCCGTCGACTGGTTCTCGCCGTCGATGCAGAGTCCGGTCGTCGCATTCTTGACCTTGTACCAGGCCCCGGAATTGGGGCCGGCGGTCGCGATGACTGCAGCTGTGGACAGGGGCGAGGCATCGCCGGCCGCATCGAGGGCCCTGACCGTGTAGCTGTACGCCGTGCCGACGTCGAGCCCGGTGTCGGTGTAGGTCACCGTGGGCGCCGTCGTCGTCCCGATCAGGGTCCCGTTGCGGAAGACCTGGTAGGTGATGATGGCTGCTGTGTCGGCGGGTTTGGCCCAGGTCAGGGTCGCCGTGTGGTCCGTCGTGGTTGCAGTGGGCGCGCCGGGTGTCAGGGTGTTCGCGACCGTCTGGGTCGCGTAGATGGCGAGCGGGGCGATCGCCCAGTTGCCGACGCTCGAGGTGAGGGTGACGGTCGGCACTGCGGAGATACCGACGAGTGCGAAGCGTTGCGCCTGCGTGATCGTGCTGCGCACGCAGAAGTATGCGGACGTTCCCACGGCGAGCGCGGTCGCGCCGCTGCCGGAGAAGGTCAGTGCCGAGGTCCAGTGCTGGCCGGTGGGACTGGTAGAGGTCGCCCCGGTCGAGCAGGACGCCGCCGAGGCGACGGGCCAGGTCTGCAGGTCGACGCCGGTCGCGAGTGTCGTCGCGGGAGCCGTCAGCGTCAGCGTGTACGGCGCAGGGATGTTCCCCTTGTTCGTAACGGTCACGACCTTGGTGACCGACAGCGTGCTCGAGTCATACAGGACGGCGAGCGTGTCGAAACCGGTCTGCGTGACGGCCAGGCTGCCGGCCGTGACGGACGCGATTGCGGTCACCCCCGGCGCGGTCCAGCTCGCCTGGGCGACGCTCGTGCCTGCCAGGGTAAGGAAGAGGGTGAACGCGAGCGCCAGCATCCGTTTGGGCGAACGGATGCGAGGAGCGCGGCGCTGCACGGTGGACATGGCTCAGGCCTGGATTCCGTCGATGACGATGCCGAAGTTCGCGGCGGAGAGGCCCTGGGTCGTGGCAGGGGCGGACAGCGGCAGGGTGACGGAGACGCAGAGGGTGGTGGACCCGCCGACGGGGAGGGTCTTGCCCAGACTCGTGACGACCGGGGTGGTGTTGAGGACTGCGGTCCAGGTCGGGGCAGGCACGACCGGGCAGGTACCGACGAAGAGGCCGATGCTCAGGGACGCCGAGAGGGTCGTCGCCGGAACCGGCGGAGTGAATCCGGCGATCCGGAGTGCGAGCGGAACGTTACCGACGTTGGTGACGGTGACCGGGGCACTGACCGTGACGCCCGGGTAGAGCACGCTGGTCGGCAGGGTGAGAGTGGACACGGTCAGGGTCGCGGTGCCGGATTTGATGGTCGTGGCCGCAGACACCGGGGCACTCGCATTGAGGTATGCGTATGAGCCACCAGCGCCGAGGACCGCAAGGCAGATCGCGGCCGCCACAGAGACCGCGGTCGAGACGATGGTCCGAAAAGAGGGGACACGCGTCGCGGCTCGCAGGCCTTTTCGAAGGACTGACTGGATCCGAACCATGCGGGAAGACGTTTGGAGGGGAAACATGTGCACCCCAATTCATCGACCAACAGTGTTTCTGAGGCTAGGAAGCCGGTGCGTCTGGCCGAGACCAGACGCACCGGCGGGACCGACTAGATCTGGGTCAGGAGGACCGAGAAGTTGCTGAGATTTACGGAACCGCCCTGGGCGGAGTTGTCGACGGAGGTGCCGAATGGCCAGGTGATGGTCGCTGTGACCGTCACGGTTGTCGCTCCCTTGACGACCGAGTATCCACCGGTAACGGCGGTCAAGTTGGCGGTGAGGGCGGCGCTGCTGCTCAGTGCCGTCGCCAGCTTCGTGTCGAATGTGCTCGACGACGTCGCAGTGATCGCGGCCCCACTCAGGGACAGCGTCGCCTTCAGGTTGTCGCCTGTGGCTGAAATGTTGAGCACCTTGGTGTAGGTGAGAACATCACCGGGGACTGCCTTGTATGCCGCGATGCTCGTGATCGGGACCGGCGCGTTCGTTCCCACCGTGCTCGTCCAGGTTCCGGGCGCGGCGGGCGTCGGCTCGGTAACGGACAAGGTGCCGGCCGCGATCGTCGCAGCGCCACCAGCGGTCACCGTCGAGTTCCACGAGGCGAAGGTGCCCGCACCGCCGAGGAGGAGCGCCACGCCGACCGCGCCAGCGAGGGAGCCTTTGAGAAGCTTGTTCATGATGGATCCTTTTCGACGCCGCGACGGGCATCAGGGTAGTTGCAGGCCGAGATTCGGCCGACCAATGTGGGAAGGACAGTTCGTTCGTTGCCCGGGTGGGAAGGATCGCGCCACTTCGGGTGCGGCGCGAAACTCCACTCGGGCAACGGGTCACCGAATACAGGCCAAAGCCACGCCGGACACCCGGTGGAGCTCGACTCGAACGGTCCCCCTAAATGAGGACTTCGGTCCCCCTTTATGTGGACAGACTACGACGGCGCGACAGGGCAAATCCAGACCTCCAAGCCCCCAAGGTGAGGCACATCCGTCGTTTTCGCACCCCCAGATCGAGTCACGTAGCTAACCGAATCCGGCCGGTGGCCGACGGTTTCTCAGGCTGTCCACCCGGTGCCCGCCGGGAGACAATGGACTCATGGGAAATGCAACGAACGTGCCCCCGATCATGCGTGCCCTCGTCATCGACCGCACCGGCGCGGCCGGGGAATTACACCTGGACACCGTGCCGACGCCGATCCCCGTACTCGACGAGCTCATCGTGCGGGTCGTCGCCGCGGGCGTCAACCCGATCGACGCGAAGACCCGGGCCGGCTCTGGCGTGGCGGCGGCAATCCCGGCATTCCCCGCCGTGCTCGGCTACGACTTCAGCGGAATCGTGGTGAGCTCGCCGTACGAGGCCTTCCCTCTGCAGCCCGGTGACGAGGTCTACGGCATGACCCGCTTCCCCCGCACGACGGGCAGCTACGCCGAGTACGTCGCCGTCTCGAGCATGAGCGTCGCCCGCAAACCGTCGACGCTGAGCCACATCGAAGCCGCCGCCGTGCCTGTCGCTGCGCTGACCGCGTGGGAAATGGTCGTCGACATCGCCGAGGTGACCCCGGGCGAGCGGATGCTGATCCACGCCGGCAGCGGCGGCGTCGGCCACTTCGCGGTCCAGATCGCCAAGGCCTTCGGCGCGTACGTGATCACGACCGGCTCGCCCCGCAACGCCGAGTTCCTGCGCCAGCTCGGCGCCGACGAGGTCATCGACTACACGAGCATCCGCTTCGACGAGGTGCTCGCCGACGTCGACTCCGTGATCGACTTGATCGGCAATGTGCACGACGACACCGGCACGCGGTCGCTCCGCATCCTCCGGCCCGACGGGGTGCTCGTCAATGCGCCGAGCGGCAGCTGGCCGACCCTGCAGGCGGACGCCGAGGCCGCCGGCGTGCGGGCAACCGGATTCAAGGTCGCTGCCGACGCGGATGCCCTGGACTGGATCACGAAGATGATCGACGACGGCGCGGTGCGGCCCCACATCGACCACGTCTTCGAACTCGCGGAAGGCCCGGCCGCTCACCGCCTGATCGAAGAGGGCCACACCCGCGGCAAGATCGTGCTCCGCATCTCCGATGTCGGAGTCTCGGGAACGGGCGCGTGAGCCCAGCCTCGGGCACCGGGCCGACGATCGTCTGGTTCCGCGACGACCTCCGCCTCGCCGACAACCCGGCACTGCACGCGGCCGTCGAACGCGGGCTGCCGATTGTCGCGGTCTACGTGCTCGACGAGGACTCCCCGGGTGTCCGGCCGCTCGGCGGGGCGTCCTGCTGGTGGCTGCACGGCAGCCTCCATGCGCTTGGCGAATCACTGAAGGCACTCGGCGGGAGCCTGCTGCTCCGGCGCGGACCGGCGGCCGATGTGATCGGCACGCTTGCGGCATCCACGGGAGCCGGGGCCGTGTTCTGGAACCGCCGTTACGGGGCTGCGGAGCGCGCGGTCGATACCGCGATCAAGGCCGGGCTGCACGCCGACGGCGTCGAGGCCCGGAGCTTCGCCGGTTCGCTGCTGTTCGAGCCGTGGACGATCCGCACGGGACAGGGCAACCCGTACTCGGTGTTCACGCCGTTCTGGCGGGCGTGCGTCGCCGGGCCGCCCCCGCGCGAGCCATACCCGGCGCCGGAATCGATCGACGACGGGTCGGGAACACTGCCCTCTGACCGGCTCGAGGACTGGGGCCTCCTGCCCACCCGCCCGGACTGGGCCGCCGGGCTCCGTGCCGCCTGGCAGCCGGGCGAGGCTTTCGCCGCCGAGGCGCTCGACACGTTCCTGCGTGAGTCGCTCGCGCGCTACGCAGACGAACGGGACGCCCCCGCCCAGGCCGCGACAAGCCGCCTGTCGCCGCGGCTTCGCTGGGGCGAAGTGAGCCCGTTCCAGGTCTGGCACGCCACCCAGCGGGTGCTCCGCGGGGCGGATGCCGCCACCGCGTCGAGCGCGCAGCGGTTCCTCACCGAACTCGGCTGGCGGGAGTTCAGCTATCACGTGCTCTTCCACGCGCCCGAGCTCGCGACCGAGAATCTCAAGCGCGAGTTCGACCGCTTCCCGTGGCCCCCGCTCGATGATCGCGTACTCGAGGCGTGGCAACAGGGCCGCACCGGCATTCCGCTCGTCGATGCCGGGATGCGCGAACTGTGGCAGACCGGGAGTATGCACAACCGGGTACGCATGGTCACCGCTTCATTCCTCACCAAGAATCTATTGGTGGACTGGCGCGTGGGCGAGCGCTGGTTCTGGGACACCCTCGTCGATGCCGACGGCGCGAGCAACCCGTTCGGCTGGCAGTGGGTCGCCGGATCGGGCGCGGACGCTGCACCCTACTTCCGGGTGTTCAACCCCGAACTGCAGGCGGCGCGGTTCGACCCGCACGGGGAGTACATCCGCGAGTACGTGCCCGAAATCGGCACGGATGCCTACCCCGCTCCGCTCGTCGACCTCGGCGAGACCCGGCGCGCGGCTCTGGCCGCCTACGAGTACGTCAAGGCCGCGAAGGCGCCCGCCCCGGTTCCCTCGGCCTGAGCCGCCGGGTCAGAGGGCGCGTTCGAGGACGAAGTCGTCCTCGTACCGGTCGCCGACCAGGAAGTGCTTGGTGCCGACCCGCGCGAAGCCGTGCTTCCCGTAGAAACGGATGGCCCGGGCATTCTCCTGGTTCACCCCGAGCCAGGCGCCCCGCGCGCCGCGATCCCGCGCGGCGTCGAGTGTCGCCGTCATGAGCGCTGCGGCCACTCCGCGCCCGTGGCTTTCGGCGCGCAGGTAACACTTGCTGAGCTCGACGGTCGGGCGGATGCCGATGGCCGCGAGCACCTCAGGGTCACCGGGCTCGCCGAAGATCAGCACGGTGTAGCCGAGGGGAAGACCGGTCTCCGGGTCTTCGGCGAGGAACAGCATCCGCCCGCGGTCGGCGAGGTAGGCGTCGAAGTTCGACTCTGAGAGAACGTCGCGCACGAAGGCCGCGATCGCCTCGTGGGTCGTGTGCGGAGGGCACGCGAGCGCGAAGGTCGCTGCCGCGAGTTCGGCGAGCACCCCGGCATCCGCCGCCCCCGCCGTTCGTATCGATATCACGTCCCCACCCTACCGACCCCGCCGG
>NZ_JASJXJ010000067.1:0-19272 GCF_035018685.1 Cryobacterium sp. RTC2.1 | reverse complement strand
GGTGGCGGCGAGGCGCGGCGGCAGGATCTGGCTCCAGCTCGAGTAGTTCTGGGACCAGAACGCGGTGCCCCAGGCCCGGTTGAGTTCGACGAGCGAGCCGTACCGGCCTGCGAGCCAGCCGCGGAAGGCCGCAGCGGCGTCGTCAGAGTAGTCGTAGACGTTGTGGCAGCCGAGTTCGTTGCTGATGTGCCACATGGCGAGGGCGGGATGGCCGGCGTAGCGCATGGCCATCTTCTCGACGAGGGCCAGGGCGTAGCGGCGGAAGACCGGTGAGGTCGGACGCCACTGCTGGCGGCCGCCGGGCCAGATGGTCTCGCCGAGCCGGTTCACGGGCAGCACCTCGGGGTGCGCCTCGGTCAGCCAGGGTGGCGGGCTCGCGGTTGCGGTGGCGAGGTCGACGGCGATGCCGTTGGCGTGCAGCAGGTCGAGGGCGCGGTCGAGCCAGCCGAAATCCCAGCTGTCGATGGTGGGCTGCAGCAGCGCCCAGGAGAAGATGCCGACGCTGACGATGTTCACGCCGGCCTCGCGCATCAGCCGCATGTCGTCGGCCCAGACCGCCTCCGGCCACTGTTCGGGGTTGTAGTCGGCGCCGTATGCGATACGTGCGGTTCCGGACGCCAGGCTCTCCGTTCCGTCGGCGAGGGTGTGCGCATCCGGCCAGCGCACCCAGCGGGTCGCTGTCGATGTTGCCGCGATGGTCGCGCTCATGGTGCTCATGACGCGCTCCGGGCGGCCAGGCGGACGATGGACCAGGACAGTGCCGGCAGCACCGCGGTGAGGCGGGCGCCGTCTTCCGACAGCGTCAGGCCCGTGAGCTCGACGGGTGCCACCGTCTCCTGATGATCGAGGGCATTCGTGCTGAACCGGTCGCCGCCGTCCGGGGCGTGCACGCTCCGCGCGGACCGGATCGCTCCGGCGGGTGCCCCGGCCAGGTCCACGTCCAGGGTGAGCGGGGTGGTGCTCGACCGGTTCACGAGATACAGCACGACCTCGTCGTCGGTGGCCGTCGCGGCGGCATCCGCTACGTCGACGGTGCCGTGGGCGACGGTTTCGTAGGTGTCGGAGTGGATCGCGGTGGCCAGCACGTCGCCGCGGGCTGCGCCCGCGGTCAACGCGAAGGGGAAGAACGTGGTCTGTCGCCAGGCCGGTCCGCCGGGTTCGGACCTGATCGGGGCGATCACATTCACGAGTTGGGCGAGGTTGGCCATCGAGACCCGGTCGCTGTTGCGCAGCAGGGAGATCAGCAGGGAACCGACGACGACGGCGTCGCTGACGTTGTACTCGTCTTCGATCAGGCGGGGGTGGGCGTTCCAGTCGCCGGTGAGCAGGTCCGCCTTGTCCACCTCGTTGAAGCGGGTCTGGTACCAGACGTTCCACTCGTCGACGCTGATGCCGATGAAGCGGTCGACGCCCCGTTCGGCCGCCACCTCGTCGACGATCGCGGCGACGTCTCCGATGAAGCGGTCCAGGCCGACGCCGGAGGCCAGGAAGCTGCCGAGGTCGCCGGGCTTCTCCTCGTAGTAGGCGTGCAGGGAGATGTGGTCGACGAGGTCGATGGTGTGCCCGAGCACCGTGCGTTCCCAGCTGCCGAAGGTGGGCATTTCGGCGTTGGAGCTGCCGGCGACGACGAGTTCGATGGTGGGGTCGACCCATTTCATCACCCGGGCGGTCTCGGCGGCGAGGCGCCCGTATTCCTCGGCGGTCTTGTGGCCGATCTGCCAGGGGCCGTCCATTTCGTTGCCGAGGCACCAGACGCGGATGCCGAACGGTTCCGTGCGACCGTTGGCCCTGCGCTCCTCGGAGCGGGTGGTGCCCCCCGGGTGGTTGGCGTATTCGAGCAGGGCCGCGGCTTCCGCGACGCCCCGGGTGCCCAGGTTCACGGCCTGCATCACCTCGACGCCCGCGGTCTCCGCCCAGGCCGCGAATTCGTGCAGGCCGACCTCGTTGGTCTCGATGCTGTGCCACGCCACGTCGAGGCGCACGGGGCGCGTGTCGCGGGGGCCGACGCTGTCTTCCCAGCGGAAGCCGGAGACGAAGTTGCCTCCGGGATAGCGGACGAGGCTCGGGTTCAGTTCCCGCACCAGGTCGAGCACGTCCTGGCGGAATCCCTCCGCATTCGCGGCGGGATGACCGGGCTCGTAGATGCCCGTGTACACGGCGCGGCCCATGTGTTCGACGAAGGAGCCGAAGATCCGGGGCGAAACGGGTGCCACAACGTTGTCGCGGGTGATGCTGAGCCGGGCGTGCAACACGGGAGAAGATCCTCTTTGTTCGGTACGACGGTGGTGAAGGCGACGGAAAAGGGTGGGCCTGGTCCAGGCCCACCCTTCTCCGACGGTGGCGCAGGATGCTACTTGCTGGTGACGGTGAAGCCCTGCTGGTTGCCGTAGTCCGCGGTGGCCTTCTGCCACGCGGTCAACCCGGCATTGAGGTCGGACTTGGCGGCATACGCCTGGCCGACCGTGTCCTTGAAGATGCTGTTCGAGTAGACCTGGAACGGGAGGTAGCTCCAGCCGGGAACGACGTCCTTCGCGGACTGCACGAGGACCTGGTTGATCTTCTGGCCGCCGAAGTAGTCGCTCGTGGCGTTCAGGAACGCGTCGGAGTTCAGGTCGGCGACGGTCGACGGGAATCCGCCGGCGTCGATCGAGATCTGGGTACCCGCGCCCTCGTTCATGTACTGGAGGAAACCGGCTGCGACGAGCTTGTTCTTGCTCTGCTCGAGGATGGCATCTCCACCGCCGCCGTTCTCGGCGCTTGCCTTGTCGCCTGCCGTGTACGTCGGCAGCGGCGCGACCCGCCAGTCACCGGCGGCTTCCTTCACACCGGACTCGAGGTTGCCGGGCATCCAGGCACCGATGTTGAGGGTGGCGATGGTACCGTCGCCGAGGCCCTTGTACCATTCGTCGCTCCAGCTGGGCGTTGCGGCGAGGAGGTCGTTGCTGAGCAGCGTGTTCCAGGTGTCTGCGAACTTCTTCGAGCCCGCGTCCTGGAGGTTGATGCTGACCTTGGTGGAGTCCGTCGTGGTGTACGGCTGGCCGCCGGCCTGCCAGATCATGCTCGTGGTGAAGCCGGCGTCGCCGGTGTCGTTGGTGATGTAGGCGTTCGGGTTGGCCTCGTGCAGCTTCTTGGCCGTTGCGACGTACTCGTCCCAGGTGGTGGGAACGGTGAGGCCGTACTTGTCGAAGACGGCCTTGTTGTAGAACATGGCCATGGGGCCGGAGTCCTGCGGGAGGGCGTAGATGCCGTCGCCGAGCTTGACCGATCCCCAGGTGCTGTCGGTGTATTCGGACGCGTACGAGTCGAAGCCGTAGGCGCTGAGGTCGGCGAGCGACTTGGACAACGCGAACTGCGGAAGCGCGTAATACTCGATCTGGGCGATGTCCGGCGCGCCGGACCCTGCCTTGATCGCGTTCTGGAGCTTGATGTACTGATCGTTGCCGGTTCCCGCGTTGACGACCTTGACGGTCACATTCGGGTGTTCCTTCTCGAACGCCGCGGCGATCTTCTCCACGGCCGGGGCCCACGCCCAGACGGTGATGGTCGACTTCTCGTTCAGGGCCGCGGTGATGTCCGCGGCGCTGGCGGTCGACGATGCTGTCGATCCGGTTCCGGATCCGGAACACGCGGCGAGGGACATGCTGAGCGCGAGTCCGGTGGCGACGACGACCGCGGTGCGACGCAGTGCCTTCCTGGTGCTGTGTGGTGCTTTCATGAAATGCCTTTCACTTCCTTGTAAATGGATGAACTGCGATGCGGGACAGGTGGTGCGGTCGAATGGGTCGGGGGGTCACGCCTTGACGCTGCCGGCGGCGAGACCGGACTGCCAGTAGCGCTGCAGGAACAGGAACGCGACGACGATCGGGATGATTGTGAGCATCGAACCGGTGATCACGAGGTTGTAGATCACGTCGCCGCCGACGGTCTGGGCCTGATTGCTCCACTGCTTGAGTCCGACGGTGAGCGGGTACCAGGTCGGTTCGCTCAGCATGATCAGGGGCAGGAAGTAGTTGTTCCAGGTGGCCACGAGGGTGAACAGGAGCACGGTCACGAGGCCGGGGGCGAGGAGCTTGAGGGAGATGGTGAAGAAGGTGCGGAATTCGCCTGCCCCGTCCATGCGTGCGGCCTCGAGCACCTCGGTCGGCACGGCATCGAGGGCGTAGGTCCAGATCAGGTACAGGCCGAACGGGCTGATCAACGAGGGCAGGATGACCGCCCAGGGCGTGTTCGTGAGGCCCATCTGGCTGAACATGAGGAAGGTCGGGACCGCGAGGGCCGTGCCGGGGATCGCCACGGCACCGAGCACGACGGCGAAGACGGCCTTCTTGCCCGGGAAGTTGAATTTGGCCAGTCCATAACCGCCGAGTGCCGCGAGGAAGGTGGCCCCTCCCGCCCCGACGACGACGTACATCAGGGTGTTCCCGAACCAACGGACGAAGACTCCGTCGTTGTAGGTCACGGTCGCGACGATGTTGTCCCAGAGGGCGTTCGGACCACTGAACCAGAGGCCGAAGGAGTTGAGCAGCTCGGCCTGGGTCTTCGTCGAGTTCACGAAGAGCCAGAACAGGGGAAGCAGGCTGTAGAGGACCAGCGCGCCCATGATGATCGTGAGCAGGATCGACTTCTTTGTGTGCAGGCCCTGGTTGGACTTGTTCGTCCGGGTGTAGCGGGACATCCGTGGGGCCCTGGCCTGGCTTGCGGGCACGTTCACTCTGGCCTGGTCAGTGGTGGACATCTCAGACCTCCTTCCGCGAACCGGAGTTCTGCACGATGTAGGCGATGACGGCAGTGAAGAGGCCGACGATGATCGCGATGGTGGCCGAATAGTTGTACTGCTGGCCCGCGAAGGACAGGTTGTACGCGTACATGTTCGGGGAGAAATAGGTCGAGATGGTGTTGGGCGCCAGGGACTGCAGGATGCTCGGCTCGTTGAAGAGCTGGAAGCTGCCGATGACCGAGAAGATGCCGCCGATCACGATGGCGGGACGCAGCGCCGGCATCTTGATGCTGCGGATGATGCGGAAGGCGCCGGCGCCGTCGAGGGAGGCCGCCTCATAGAGGTCGGTCGGGATCACCCGGAGCGCCGCATAGAACAGGATCATGTTGTAGCCGATGAATTCCCAGGTGACGATGTTGCCGATGCTCGCGAGCACCCAGCTGCTCCCGAGCGGGTCAGGAATGGCGAGGTGGAAGAAGTCGTTGAGATTGCCGACCAGGCCGAACTTCGTGCCGTACATGAAGCCCCACATCAGGGTGGCGACCACCGCGGGAACGGCGTACGGCAGGAAGATCGCGATGCGGAAGAAGCTGGACAGGTGCAGGCGCGCACTGTCGATCGCCAGGGCGGCGAAGAGTGCGATGCCGAGCATGATCGGAACCTGCACGACGAAGAACAGGGTCACCCGCCCCATCGACTCCCAGAACTGGGGATCCGTGAGCGCCTGGCCGTAGTTCGCGAAGCCGACGAAGGAGTTGCCCCCGACGAGCTGTTCCTTGAAGAAGCTCAGGTAGATCGAATACAGCACCGGAGCGATCAGGACGAGGGTGAAGACGACCATGAACGGGGCGATGAACTTCCAGCCGGTCCAGTCGCGCTTCTGCACGTGCGGCTTCCGTGGGCCGGAAAGCGCCTGGCCACTGGGGGTGAGCGTTGACAGCGTCGTCATTCCTGTTTCTCTGACTCGATAGTGTGGTGCGGCGGATGATGGAGTTCGAGGTTCCTGGTCATGTTTGCGTAAACATGACGTGTAAGCACGCTAGCATGTTTACGTAAACATACGGAAGCATTTTCCGGGACCCGGGAGGGAACGTGGCAAAGATCAGCCCCGCTGAAGGCGCCGGCACCTCCGCGCCCTCCACTCCCCCAAGCCACCCGACTCCCCTGAGTCCGCTGACCCGAGGTGTGCAGCGCCTGCCGTCGATGGCGGATGTCGCGGCCCTGGCCGGCGTCTCGTCCCAGACCGTTTCCCGGGTGGTGAACGCCCGGAGCAATGTCGACTCCGACACCCGGGACCGCGTGCTCGCGGCCATGGATGAGATCGGTTACCGGCCGAACAGCGCCGCCCGCGCCCTCAAATCGGGCCGGTTCAGCACCATCGGCGTGATCATGTTCACCCTCTCGAGCTTCGGCAACATGCGCACGCTCGATGCGGTCGCGATGGCGGCCGCGGAGGCCGGGTACTCGATCACCCTCATCCCGGTGACGAGACCCACCCAGGGTGCGGTCACCGGCGCCGTGACCCGGCTGGCAGAGCAGGCCGTCGACGGCATCGTGATCATCATGGAAGCCCACATGCTCGACCGGATCGACGTGACCGTGCCGACCGGGCTTCCCGTCGTCATCGTCGACTCCGACGCCGGTTCCCGGTACACGGTGGTCGACACCGACCAGACCGAGGGCGCCCGCCTGGCCACCCAGCACCTGCTCGACCTCGGTCACCGCACGGTCTGGCACATCGCCGGCCCGGAGTCCTCCTTCTCGGCCGGTCGCCGCACGGCGTCGTGGCGCAACACCCTGAAGGCGGCCGGCGCCCCGGTGCCCCCCGTGCTCGAAGGGGACTGGAGTGCGCAGAGCGGCTACGTGCACGGGGTGACCCTCGCCGCCGACCCGCTCATCACGGCCATCTTCGCGTCCAACGACCAGATGGCCCTCGGTGTCATGCGCGCGATGCATGAGGCCGGCCGGGCCCTGCCCGCCGACGTGAGCGTCGTCGGCTTCGACGACATGCGCGAGTCCGGTGAGTTCTGGCCCCCACTGACGACGGTGCACCAGGACTTCGCCCAGGTGGGCCGGCTCTGCATCGAGAAGCTCCTGCGGCAGATCGATTCCCCCGGTGCATCCGTTCCTGGCACCACGATCGTGCCCACGCACCTCGTGGTGCGCGGAAGCACAGCCCCCAGAACACCCTGAGGTATCCGCCACGCCCCGTTCGCGAGAGCGCACTTTTGGCCCTTAAACCGCCGTTTTAAGGGCCAAAAGTGCACTCTCGCGAGCAGTAGCGGGGTGCGTTAACGCACGCGACGGCCGCCCCCGAAGGGAGCGGCCGTCGACTTCGGTGCTGCTAGATGACGGCGAGGGTCTGGCGAGCGATCTCCAGCTCCTCGTTCGTCGGGATGACGAGCACGGTGACCTTCGAGTCATCGGTCGAGATGACGCGGGCGACCCGGGAGAACGGGTCGTTCTTCGCCGGGTCGATCTCGATGCCGAGGAATTCGAGTCCGGCGAGGGCGCCGGCCCGGATGATTCCCGAATTCTCTCCGATACCGGCGGTGAAGACGATCACGTCGAGTCCGCCGAGCTGGGCGATGTAGTTGCCCACGTAACCGCGGATGCGGTGGTAGTAGACGTCGAGGGCAGCCTGGGCGACCGCGTCCCCGGCTATGGCGGCGTCCTCGACGTCGCGCATGTCACCGTTGCCGGTCAGTCCGAGCATGCCGCTCTTCTTGTTCAGCAGGGTGTCGAGCTCTTCGATCGACATGCCGGCCTTGCGGTGCAGGTGGAACAGCACGGCGGGGTCGATGTCGCCGGAGCGGGTACCCATGACGAGTCCCTGCAGCGGGGTGAGGCCCATCGAGGTGTCGATGGACTTTCCACCGTCGACCGCGCACGCCGACGCCCCGTTTCCGAGGTGCAGCACGATGGTCTTGAGCTCGGCGAGCGGGCGGCCGAGGAACTCCGCAGCGGCTTCGGACACGAACTTGTGCGAGCTGCCGTGTGCTCCATAACGACGGATGCCGTACTCGGCGGCCAGCGCGGTGTCGATCGCGTAGGTGTACGCCGGTGCCGGCATCGTCTGGTGGAACGACGTGTCGAAGACGGCGACGTGAGGCACGTCCGGGAACTGTGCCCTGGCCGCGTTGATGCCCTGAACGTGTGCCGGGTTGTGGAGCGGCGCGAGGTCGGAGAGCGCGCTGATCTGGGCGAGCACCTCGTCATCGATCACGGTCGGACCCTGGAAGATGCTGCCACCCTGCACGACCCGGTGGCCGACGGCCACAAGGTTCGCCGTGCTGAGCTGCGGGCCGCTGGCGGCGAACGCGGCGAGCATCACGGCGAATCCGGCGGTGTGGTCCGGGATCGGCAGCGTCTGCTCGACGCGGTCGGAACCGGCGGCGGTGTGACGGGCGTGCCCGCTCGCCTCACCGATGCGCTCGACGAGGCCGCTCGCGAGCTCGGTCTCCGTCTGCATGTCGATCAGCTGGTACTTGAACGACGAGGAACCGGAGTTGATGACCAGGACGGCGCTCATGCTGAGACCGTCGCAGTCGCGGCAGCAGCGGCGGCAGCGGAGTCGAGTGACGCCGCCTGGATTGCGGTGATCGCAACGGTGTTGACGATGTCCTGCACAAGTGCTCCTCGGGAAAGGTCGTTGATCGGTTTGCGCAAGCCCTGCAGGACAGGGCCGAGCGCGAGGGCGCCAGCACTGCGCTGGACGGCCTTGTAGGTGTTGTTGCCGGTGTTGAGGTCCGGGAAGATGAAGACGGTGGCCCGGCCGGCCACGGCCGAAGCCGGCATCTTCACAGCGGCGACAGCAGCATCCGCTGCCGCGTCGTACTGGATCGGGCCCTCGATGAGAAGGTCGGGGCGACGCTCGCGGACGAGCGCGGTCGCGGCGCGGACCTTGTCGACGTCCGCCCCCTTGCCCGACTCGCCTGTCGAGTACGACAGCATCGCGATGCGCGGCTCGATGCCGAACTCGACGGCCGTCTCCGAGGCGGAGATGGCGATGTCGGCGAGTTGCTCGGCGGTCGGGTCCGGGTTCACGGCGCAGTCACCGTAGACGAGGACCTTGTCCGCGAGGGCCATCAGGAACACGCTCGACACGACGGACGTGTTCGGGCGGGTCTTGATGATCTCGAAGCTCGGGCGGATCGTGTGCGCCGTGGTGTGCGTCGCACCGGAGACCATGCCGTCGGCCAGTCCCATCTGCACCATCATCGTGCCGAAGTAGGACACGTCGGTGACGACGTCCCTGGCCTGGTCGATGGTGACGCCCTTGTGGGCGCGCAGGCGGGCGTACTCTGTGGCGAACTTGGTGCGGAGCTCCTCGTTGAAGGGGCTGATCACCTGGGCCTTCCCGATGTCGATGCCGAGCCCGATCGCGCGGGAGCGGACCTCGACCTCTTCCCCGAGAATGATGATGTCTGCGACATCGCGGGCCAGCAGGGTCGCGGCGGCGCGCAGCACGCGGTCGTCCTCCCCCTCGGGCATCACGATGCGCTTGCGGTTCTTCCGGGCACGTTCGAGCAGCGTGTACTCGAACATGAGCGGCGTCACGACGTCGGCGCGGCTCACCTTGAGGCGGTCGAGCAGAACGGATGCCTCGACGTGGCCTTCGAAAAGGGCGAGCGCGGTGTCGAGCTTGCGCTGCGAATCCGCGGCCATCCGGCCGGGGGTGTGCGTGATGCGCACCGCGGCCTCGTAGGACGCGAGTTCGGTACGGATGATCGGCACCGAAGAAGCGAGCCCCTCGACGAGCTGTTCGATCTCCGTCGGGAGGTCGAAGCCGCCGACGAGGATGATGCCCGCGATCGAGGGGAACGTCGCAGAGGAGTTCGCCATCAGCACGGCGAGGAGCACATCGGGACGGTCGCTCGGGATGAGCACGACGGCCCCGTCGAACAGGCGGGGCAACACGTTCACCATCGACATCGCCGCGACGACGACTCCGAGGGCCTCACGGGACAGGAGCGCGGGGTCCCCCTTGACGAGGGTTCCCTTCACGGCCTTGAGGATGCTCTTCATGCTCGGTGCGACGATGTACGGGTCCTCGGGAAGCGCCCAGACCGGCACGTTCGCGAGTTCGCTTCCGGGGGCGTCGACGACGTCGCGGACGGCGCCGATCACGTCGTCCAGGCGCGTCGGATCTGCCCGGTTGACGATGACGCCGAGCAGCGAGACGTGCTCGTTGCGCAATTCGGCGATGGTGACATCCGTCAGCTGGCGGATGTCGTCCGGCGTGCGCGGGTCGCTCTGGCCGAGCCTGTCATCCTGGTTGAGCGTCTCGCCCTGGCCGGAGCCCACGCGTCCGCCGAGAACCAGCAGCACCGGGACGCCGAGGTTGGCGGCGATGCGGAGGTTGAAGGCGAGCTCGGTGGGGCTGCCGACGTCGGTGTAATCGCTTCCGATGACGACGACCGCGTCACACTGGGCCTCGACGGCCTTGTAACGCTGCACGATGCGGCCGAGTGCCGCATCGGGGTCGAGGTGGACTTCGTCATAATGTACGCCTACGCATTCGTCGTAGGTGAGCGGGGTGCTCGTTGCAGCGGTCGCACTTGCGGCCTTGCCTGCGGAGAGGTGCTCGAGCAGGAGCTCGAGCACGTAGTCGGGATGGTTGGAAGAACGGGCGACGGGACGGAAAACGCCGACCCGTTCGACCGAACGAAGCAGGGTGTCCAGAACACCCAGCGCGATCGTAGATTTGCCTGTATAACCCTCGGCGGAGGTGATGTAGATACTGTCAGCCACGATTAGACGTTATCCCCACCTGTGGAAAGTCCCACATCGACCGGGGTGGCGCCGATGCCGTTCGCATCCCACACCCACTCGGTGACCGCGGGAATGTCCTCACCGAATGCACGCGTGTAGTCGCGGGCGCGGAGGCGGGCATCCTGCATTTCCTGGCGGAGAACACCGGCGCGCGCGCCGAGTCCGGGGACGCGGTCGATAACGTCCATCACCAGGTGATACCGGTCGAGGTCGTTGAGCATGACCATGTCGAACGGTGTCGTCGTGGTGCCGTTTTCCTTGTACCCGCGGGCGTGCAGGTTCGCGTGTCCGTGGCGCTTGTAGGTCAGGCGGTGGATCAGCCACGGGTACCCGTGGTATGCGAACACGATCGGCTTGTTCGCGGTGAAGTAGGCGTCGAACTCGGCGTCGCTGAGTCCGTGCGGGTGGTCCGCCTCGGACTGCAGGCGCATCAGGTCGACGACGTTGACGACGCGGACCTTGAGGTCGGGCATCGCTTCGCGCAGGATCGCGGCGGCGGCGAGGATCTCGAGGGTCGGGACCTCTCCGGCTGCGGCGAGGACGACATCCGGTTCGGTGCCGGCGATTTCGGTGCCTGCCCAGTCGAAGATGCCGAGGCCGCGGTCGCAGTGTGCGACGGCCTGGTCCATGGTGAGCCAGTTCGGCGCGGGCTGCTTGCCTGCGACGACGACGTTCACGTAGTCGACGCTGCGCAGGCAGTGGTCGTAGATCGAGAGCAGCGTGTTCGCGTCGAAGGGCAGGTAGACGCGCACGACATCCGCGCTCTTGTTCACGACGTGGTCGATGAAGCCCGGGTCCTGGTGGGAGAAGCCGTTGTGGTCCTGGCGCCAGACGTGCGAGGAGAGCAGGTAGTTGAGGCTCGAGATCGAGCGGCGCCACGGGATCTCGCGGGTGACCTTGAGCCACTTCGCGTGCTGGTTGAACATCGAGTCGACGATGTGAATGAAGGCCTCGTAGCAGTTGAAGAGGCCATGGCGACCGGTGAGCAGGTAGCCCTCGAGCCAGCCCTGGCACTGGTGCTCGCTGAGCATCTCCATGATGCGGCCGGCGCGTTCGAGGTTGGTGTCGCCCTCGTGGTATTCGGCGTTCCAGGTCTTCTCCGTCGCAGCGAACACGGCGGGGGCGAGACGGTTGGATGCTGTCTCATCCGGCCCGAAGATCCGGAAGTTGTCTGGGTTGTCCCTGATGACATCCGCGAGCCAGGTTCCGAGGACCTTCGTGGCCTCATCCGTCGTGGCTCCAGGGGAGGGAACATCGACGGCATAGTCGTGGAAGTCGGGAAGGCGCAGCTCCTTGCGGAGCAGGCCGCCGTTGGAGACGGGGTTCGCGCTCATCCGCAGCTCACCGTCCGGGGCGAGCCCGGTGATCTTCGCGACCGGTGCACCGGACTCGTCGAACAGTTCTTCGGGACGGTAGGAGGCGAGCCAGCCCTCGAGGAGGCGGGTGTGCGCCTCGGTGTCGCGGGCGTTGCTGAGCGGCACCTGGTGCGAACGCCAGGAGTCGACGACCTTGAGGCCGTCGATCGTGGTCGGGCAGGTCCAGCCCTTGGGGGTGCGCAGGATGATCATGGGCCAGCGCGGACGCTCGGTGTCGCCGGCGAGGGCGCGGGCCTTGATGTCGGCGATCTCGTTGAGCACCTCGTCGAGGGTCTCGGCCATGCGCTGGTGGACGAGGAGCGGGTCTTCCTCGTTGAATCCGCCGGAAACGATGTACGGCTTGTGGCCGTAACCGCGCATCAGGTCGAGGAGCTCCTCTTCGGGGATGCGGGCGAGGATGGTCGGGTTGGCGATCTTGTACCCGTTGAGGTGCAGGATCGGCAGCACGACGCCGTCGACGAGCGGGTCGACGAACTTGTTGGAGTGCCAGCTGGTGGCGAGCGGTCCGGTCTCGGCCTCGCCGTCGCCGACGACGGCCGCGACGAGCAGGTCGGGGTTGTCGAACGCGGCGCCATAAGCGTGGCTGAGTGCGTAGCCGAGCTCGCCGCCCTCGTGGATCGAACCGGGGGTCTCCGGTGAGGCGTGGCTCGGGATTCCGCCCGGGAAGGAGAACTGGCGGAACAGGGCCTTGACGCCGCGTTCGCTCTGCTCGACACCGGGGTAGATCTCGGTATACGTGCCGTCGAGGTAGGCGTTGGCGACCATGCCGGGCCCACCGTGGCCGGGGCCGGTGACGTAAAGGGTGCTGATCTTGCGTTCCTGGATCGCGCGGTTCAGGTGGGCATAAATGAAGTTGAGTCCGGGGGTCGTTCCCCAGTGCCCGAGCAGGCGGGGCTTAATGTGGTCGCGGGTCAACGGTTCCCGCAATAACGGATTGTCGAGCAGGTAGATCTGCCCTACCGAAAGATAATTCGCGGCTCGCCACCAGGCGTCTACGCTCGCGAGCGCTTCATCGCTCAGCGGACGTGGCTGCTGGGTGGGCCACAAGAAGGTTTTATCGGACGTGTTGACCATGGGTGCCTCCGGCACTGTCGGGGCGCGATCCGCGCATAGCCCAGTCTATGAGTAGATATGGAATCGTTATCACGGAATTGTGCGCAGTATGCGACGCGCGCGTAGTGACTAGTGCGCGGCATGCCCAGACCTCGGCCCGGGTGGGCGTCAGAGTGCCCTGCGGAATCCGCTTTTCGAGGCCGCGGGGGCATGAAAAAACTCCTCGCGCACCCACCAGAGCCCAGTTACCCTTGCTACGTTTCCGTCCTGGGGGAGTTGGCTGAGATAGCGCCACGCGAGGAGCCGCTCCCAGTTTATGCGCAAAGCCGCACCGAGCCAAAAGCAGGTCCCTGCGCAGCGCGTTCTCACCTGCCTTCAGAAACAGGTAAGATTCTTCGAGGTTGTTACCTTCGGGAAATGACCGGCCAGGAGAATTCGCCTAGTGGCCTATGGCGCACGCTTGGAAAGCGTGTTGGGTGAGAGCCCTCGGGGGTTCGAATCCCCCATTCTCCGCCAGTAAAGATCAGTCAGCGCCCGTAGAGACTCGTCAGTCGGCGAACGGATGCCGGGGCGCACGCGGCGCCGGCGGCGGCGGCACTTCCTTCGCGGCCACGATCTCGGCAAGCACGATCGTGACGAGACCGCGTTTCGTCTCGACCACGCAGTCGACCGGACCGCACGCGCGGAGGTAGCCGACGGCATCCGTCACCCCGCCCTCGATGGTGCGGCGCACGACGACGCGGGTCCCGATCGCGGCCTCTGTCACGAAGCGGGCGGCGGCCACTGCTGCACTACTCATAGGGCGAGCCTACGCGGCGCCGGCCTCTGCGCCGGCCTTAGCGCAGCCTGCTGAACGCCTCGACCCGCTCGGTCTCCCCCGCGACGAGGATCACATCGCCGGCCTCGAGAACCGTCTCGAGGGTCGTGTAGCTCCACCCGGCCCCCTCGTGGAAGAACGCGGTCACGGTCACGCCGTGCACCGGACGCACCCGGGACTCGCCGAGCGAGACCCCCACGATCACGCGAGGGGGCGCCATCTTGACGAGGGCGAAGTTCTCGCCGATCTCGAGATAGTCCTGCATCACCCCGCGCACGAGGTGCGCGACCCGCTTGCCCATGTCCTTCTCCGGATAGATCACGTGGGTCACGCCGAGCTGGTCGAGGATCGCGCCGTGCGGTTCGCTCACCGCCTTGGCCCAGATGTTGCCGATCCCGAGCTTGAGAAGCAGCGACGCCGTGAGGATGTTCGCCTGGATGTCGCCGCCGATCGCGACGACCGCTGTGCTGAAGTCGGCGACCGCGAGCTGGCGGAGGGTCTCCTCTTTCGTCGAGTCTGCGCGCACGACGTGGGTGAGCAGGCCGTTGTGCGCCTGGACGATATCGGCATCGCCGTCGATCCCGAGCACCTCGGTGCCGCTTTTCATCAGCTCGAGGGCGAGGGAGCTGCCGAACCGGCCGAGGCCGATCACGACAACGGCGTCCTCCTGGGTGAGACGGGAGGACGAGCGACGCCCGAAGAGGGAGAACTTAGCCAATGATCGGCCTTTCTATGGGGAGTTCAAAGGTGCTGGGCCGCTGCCGGAGTGCGAGGGCGGACGCGAAGGCGATCGGGCCGAGCCTGCCGATGAACATGAGCAGCATCAGCACGACCTGCCCGCCGGGAGGAATGGCCGCGGTGATGCCGGTCGAGAGCCCCACGGTCGCAAAGGCAGAGATCACCTCGAAGAGCAGCGCGTCGAGGCTGAAATCGGTCAGGAGCATCAGGATGACGGTGGAGAAGGCGATCACGGCCACGGCGATCAGCACGATCGTGATGGCCTGGCGTTGCACCGAGCGGGCGAGCTGCTTGCCGAACACGGTGACCGTCCCTTCGCCGCGAATCTCCGCGACGAGGACGAAGAACAGCACGGCGAAGGTCGTGATCTTGATGCCGCCCGCGGTTCCGGCGGGGCCGCCGCCGATCAGCATGAGCACGTCGGTGCCGAGCAGGCTCGCCGAGTCCATCTGACCCCAGTCGATGCTGTTGAAGCCCGCCGTGCGCGCCTGGACCGACTGGAAGAATCCGACCAGGATCTTGTCCGACCAACCCAACGGCCCGAGGGTCGACGGGTTCGACCACTCGACCGCTGTGAGGTACACGGTGCCTGCAACGAGGAGCACAACGGTCCCCGCGAGCACGAGCCGGGTGTTCATCACCCATTTCCGGGGCAGGCGCGGGTACCGGCGCAGCTGCACGAGCACGGGGAAGCCGAGACCTCCGAGGATGACTGCCGCGGCGAGCGGGAGGCAGACCCACGGGTCGGTCGCGTAGGAGATCATGTTGTCGCTGAACAGGGCGAACCCCGCGTTGTTGAACGAGGACACCGCGTGGAACAGCCCGAGCCAGAGCGCCCTCCCGAGCGGCTCGCCGTAGCCGAAGAGGAATCGCAGGCTCAGCACCACGGCGACGCAGAGCTCGATCAGCACGGATGTCCCCACGACGCCGAGCACCAGACCGCGCACGTCCTCGAGTCCGACGCTCTTGACCTCGGCAGCGGCAGTGATCCGGGAGCGGAGGCTCATCTTCCGCAGCACCGAGAGCCCGACGACGGACGCGAACGTCATGATGCCGAGGCCGCCCACCTGGATCAGGAGCATGATCACGACCTGCCCGAAGGGCGTCCAGTGCGTCGCGGTGTCGACGACGACGAGCCCGGTGACGCAGACCGCGCTCGTCGCGGTGAAGATCGCCTCGAGCAGGCTCGACCCACCGGGACCCACCCGCGCGATCGGCAGCATCAGCAGCGCTGTGCCGACGAGGACCGCCAGCGCGAAGGCCGCGACGCCGGCCTGGGCCGGGTGCGCCCGGAATCTCGGTGGCTGCGCGCGGCGGTGCGCGCTGGGAGAGTCTGGCACGAGCCCACTCTACGGATTCCAATCCGCCTCGACGAGGGCTCCGGACTACTTGTGCGGCCCGGGGAATACCCGAGGCCGGACCAGAACTACGAAATGGAGCTCTCATGAACACCATCACGAAGCGTCTCACCGCATTCGGAATCACCGGAGTCGCGGCATCCGCCCTCATCGTCTGCGGCTTCGTCGCCCCGGCGCAGGCAGCGGAAACCGGTACGGTCTCCCCCTCGGGCAGTGACAGCAGCAGCCTGGCCAACACGGTCGACTTCGGCCTGCTGAACGACGCGCTGCGCGGCATCGACGCGAACGGGTCCGGCCTGAACGGGTCCGGCGCGAACGGAACCAGCACGGATGCCCTCGGCGGCGGCGTGCTGAACGCCCCGCTGGTTTCCGGCCCGGTCGTCTCGGGCAACTCCGTCGGCAACGGCGCCTCGATCGGCAACGGCACCTCCGTCCCTGTCGCGTCCGGCAATGACGTCCCGGTCGCCTCAGGCAACGACACGGCCGTCACCGCTCCGGTGACCGCCCCGGTAACGGCTCCCGTGACCGCTCCGCTCACCACCGACACGACCGCGCCCGTCACCGCTCCTGTCACCGCTCCGGCCGGCAACGGCACCTCGGCGTCGGTCGATGACATCGGTGCGAGCGTCAGCGACATCGTCGACGGTGCCCTCAGCGGCTCCGGCAGCACCGGCGCCACGAACGGCACCGGCACCGGAATCGACCTCGGCGGCATCCTCGGCCGCTGACCCGGCCCGCACGACCGGCTGCACCGCAGCCTCTACCCGGAACCGGGCGGCACGATCCCCTCGTGCCGCCCGGTTCCGGCGTCTGCCCGCACGGACCCGGGCACCGGGGTGCGGCGTGCTGTCCCCTTTAAGGTGGCTATCCGGCACGCTCTCTCATTCGCGATAATCTGGGTACACCGGCTAGGGGGAACGCTTAAGGTGAAAGTCACTGGGGGACCGCTCATTCGGGCGCACGCTCTGAGACCGCACGGCCGGTTGCTCCGGCAGTCCGGTCTGTCCGTGCTCGCCCTCGTCGCCCCGGTTTCCGCCGTGCTCTACTGGCTCACGATCCCGACAGATTCCTGGCGACCGGTTTTCGTCGGCCAGATCATCCTCGTCGCCATCTGCGTTCTCGCCGCGATCGCGTTCTTCCGCACCGTGATCTGGGTCGACAGGGACGGCGTCTCCGAACGCGGCTTCCTGGGCAGGGTCACGAGCTACGACAAGTCCGTGATCGGCACCATCGTGCTGCTCGACCTCTACGAAAGCGGCGCGCTCGACACGCATCCGCAGCTGTTCATCACGGGACTCGACGGCCGGCTGTTGCTGCGGATGCGCGGCCAGTTCTATTCGCGCGGGGCGATGGAGATGATCGTCGAACAGCTCGACGCGCCGATCGTGCGGGTCGCCGAACCGATGACGCTGCAGGACCTCAACCGGTCCCGGCCCGAGTTGCTCTACTGGTTCGAGCGCCGCTACACCTCCCACACAGGCTGAGCGGATGCCGGGCGGCGGCTCAGCGCCGGCGGCGGGTTCCGAAGATGCCGGCCACAACCCCGGTCAGGATCGACTTCGTCACGGACGACCCGAGCACCTCCTCGAGCACGCTCTTCTGCGGCTTCGCGCTCGTGCGGGTGCGCGCCGGGCCCGCGGTCTGCCGCATCAGCCGGTCGTATTCGGCCTGCGCCTTCCGGTCGGCCTGCTCCCCGGCCCGCGCATCCTTCGCCTCCTGCGCGGCGGCGGCCTTGTCCGCCTTCTCGCGCTCCGCGGCCGCCTTCGCCGCATCGAGCGCCGCCTGCTCTGCCGCCTGCTGCTCGGCCGCGGCCCGGTTCGCCGCCTCGAGCTTGGTCGCGAGGATCTCCCGCGCAGACTCTCGGTCGATCGTGGCGCCGTATGTCGCCAGGAGCGGCGAGGCCGCGACGGCCGACTCGATCGCGGCATCCGCAGTCGGAGACATCGACCCCTGCGGCGCGCGCAGTCGCGTCCAGGCCACGGGACTCGGGGCGCCCTTCTCGTTCATCACCGTCACGATCGCCTCGCCGGTTCCGAGCCCGGTGAGCACCTCTTCGAGGTCGTAACCGGAGTTCGGGAACGTCGAAACGGTCGCCCGCAACGCCTTCGCGTCATCCGGGGTGAAGGCCCGCAGCTGGTGCTGCACACGGGAGCCGAGCTGGGCGAGCACATCGCCGGGCACGTCCTTGGGGGTCTGGGTGACGAAGAAGATGCCGACTCCCTTCGAGCGGATGAGCCGAACGGTCTGGGTGATCGACGCGAGGAAGTCCTTGGAGGCGTTCGCGAAGAGCAGGTGCGCCTCGTCGAAGAAGAACACGAGCTTGGGCTTGTCGAGGTCGCCGACCTCTGGCAGGTCGTTGTAGAGGTCGGCGAGGAGCCACATCAGGAACGTCGAGAAGAGCGCTGGCTGGTTCTGCACGCCGGGCACCTCGAGCAGGCTGATCACGCCGCGGCCGTCCGGCGCGGTGCGGAGGAACTCCCGGGTGTCGATCTCGGGCTCGCCGAAGAACACGTCGGCGCCCTGGTCGGCGAAGGTGATCAGCTCGCGGAGGATCACGCCGACGGTCGCCGGGGACAGTCCGCCGAGACCGGCGAGCTCGGCCTTGCCTGCCGGGCTCGTCAGGAAGCTCAGGACCGCGCGCAGGTCGGTGAGGTCGAGCAGCGGCAGGCCGGCCTGGTCGGCGTAGTGGAAGACGAGGCCGAGACTGGACTCCTGGGTGTCGTTGAGGCCGAGGACCTTGCTGAGGAGCAGCGGGCCAAATCCGGCGACGGTCGCGCGCACCGGTACACCGCGGCCGGTGCCGCCGAGGGAGAAGTACTCGGTCGGGGCGGCCTGGCCGGCCCAGTCCTGCCCGATGCCGCGGGTGCGGGCGAGCAGCTTGTCGTTCGGCACGCCCGCGGTCGCGACCCCGGACAGGTCGCCCTTGATGTCGGCGGCGAACACGGGCACGCCGTGCGCGGAGAGCTGCTCGGCGAGCACCTGCAGGGTGCGGGTCTTGCCGGTGCCGGTGGCGCCGGCGACGAGGCCGTGCCGGTTGGTCATCGCGAGCGGGATCCGGATCGGCACGTCGGCGAGGGCGTCGCCGTTGACGAGGGCCCCCATCTCGAGCGCCGGCCCGCTGAAGGCGTAGCCGACCCGGATCACGTCGACCTGGGCGGCCGTGAGCGGTGTTGCGTGTGCCGCGGATGTCGCGGGTGCCGCGGGTGCCGCGGGTGCCGGCACCCGTGCCGCCGGGCCGGACCCGGTCTGGGCGGTCGCCGTCGCGGCATCCGCCTGCTCCTGAACGGCCGCAGCCTGCACTCTCGCGAGGGCGGCTTCGGCGTCGGCCTGCGCCTGGCGGGCCGCGGCGACCGCGGCCTCGGCTGCGGCCTGGAGTTCGGACAGGTGATCGGCGGCGTCGCTCGGATTCATGGCGCGATCCTAGTCCCACACGCGATC
>NZ_JASJXJ010000066.1:0-19407 GCF_035018685.1 Cryobacterium sp. RTC2.1 | reverse complement strand
AGAACCCTCCCGCCATCCCTCCTGATGTCCCTCCCGACAGCAGCCTCAACGCCCAGCACCTCGGCCTGGTGGAGCCGTCCCTCGCCGATTTCTATGACGCGATCCGGGAAGCAGACCGGGAAATCAACCGGGCCACCGCTCGCCGGGCCGCCGCGATCTATACCGCGCAACGGGTGCTGGCCGATGCGGGCCGGGCCCGGGCGGAGGCCGCCGAGCAGGCCGGCGGGCCGCGCCCGCCGTGGTCGCCGGAGGAGGCCACCAAGGAGGAGTTCACCTGCGAGGTCGGGGCCCTGCTCCGGCTGCCGCGGCGCACGGCGGAGACCCTGATCGAAGCCAGCCGCACCCTCGCCGAAGACCTCCCCGCAACCCGGGACGCCCTCGCCATCGGGGCGATCAGTTACCGGCACGCTCAAGTGATCATGGACCAGGCCTGGGGCATCCGCATGGGAGACGACCCGGAAGCGGCCGCCCGGGCCCGCGCCGTGTTCGAAGACGTCCTGGTGCCCGTCGCGGAAGTCCTCACCGTGGCGAAGCTGTCCGACCGGGCCCGGCGGGTGCGGGAACGCACCCACCCGGAAACCATCACCGCGAGGCACCAGAAGAGCGTCGAAGACCGGCACGTGGTCTTCCAGGCCCTCAACGACGGGATGGCGTCGTTGTATGTGACCGGGGACGCGGAGAAGGTGCAGGCCGCCTACCACCGCACCCTCGACACGGCGCTCTGCCTGCAGGGCCCGGAGGAAACCCGCACCCTGACCCAGCTGGCTGCAGACGTGCTCACCGACGTGCTGCTCAGCGGGGTCACCCCGGACGGACTGGGTGCCGGGGTGGCCGCGCAGGTCAACGTCACCGTCCCGGTCCTGACCCTGCTGGGCACGAGCGAGGAACCCGGGTATCCGGCCGGGTACGGACCCATCGACCCCGACACGGCACGGCGTCTCGCGGCGGGGGCGCCGAGCTTCACCCGGCTGCTCACCCACCCGGAGACCGGGGTCGTGCTCTCGATGGGACGGGACACCTACAAGGTCCCCGCCGCGCTCAAGAAGTGGCTCGAGGTGCGCGATGAAACCTGCACCTTCCCCGGCTGCCGCCGCTCGGCGAAACGCTCCGACGTGGACCACAGCGTCGAGTGGCAGCACGGCGGCGAAACCAACGCGATGAACCTCGCCCACCTCTGCCCGTATCACCACGCGGTCAAGAGCTACAAAAGATGGACACCGAGACACCTGGGCGATGGTCGGATCGAGTGGACGTCCCCGGCCGGGTACCGCTACATCGTGGAACCCTCCGCCGACATGAGGCCACCCCGGAAACCCAAACCCGCACCGAAACCGCGGGTTCCGTTCGTGGATGTCTGGACCCTCGACCCCGAACCCAACGACCCCGACAACCCCGACAACCCAAGCCCGTTCTAGTCAGCAGCGCAGCCGAAGAGGCGCCAGCGGGCTGGTGCCTGCGGACGCCCCTGGGTGCGGTGATGCTGGGTACGGTGATGCTGGGTACAGCCCGACTTGGTACTGCGCCGCTAGACGCTCGCTACTTGGTACTGCGCCGCTTGACGCTCGCGACTTAGTACCGCGCTACTGGGTACTGCGCTACTTGGCACTGGTTGAGCTCGTGCTCTCACCGATGATGCCGTGTTCCCAGCGGCGTTCGTCGAGGTCGTTGGCGATCCTGCGGTACTTATCGTCGGACACGGTGTAGATGAAGTAGATGATGATGGCGGCGATGACCAGTGCGAGGGCCGGATACAGCGTCATGACCGCCTTGATACCTTCGAGCGTCTCGCCCGACTGGCTGGTGGCCTTGGCCACATATCCGGTGACGGCGAGCATGCCGGCACCGACCACCGCGGCGCGGGACTGGGCGAGCTTGCGAGAGAAGCTGAAGGCGGCAGAGGTCACGCCCTCCTTGCGCACCCCGGTGTGCCATTCGCCGTAGTCGATCGTGTCGGAGACGAACGCCCAGGTGATGCCGTTCGGGATGGCCAGTGCGGCGGAGCCGATGGTGACGAGGATCATGAACGTCCACAGGTTGGTCGGGATGATGAAGTCCAGCCCGTTGGCGACGATCGCGATGATGAAGCTGCCCATCACGGTGCGCTTCTTGCCGAAGCGCATGACGAGCCTCGGGATGAACATGATGCCGACGATGGAGGCACCGATCATGACGAGGTTCAGTACGGCCTGGAGTGCGAGGTTCCCGAGGTTGTACTGGGCGAAGAAGATCATCATCATGTTGTTGACGTTCATCGACGAGATCGTGAAGAGGGACATCAGCACGAGGCCGAGCAGCGGGCGATTGGTGAGAACTGCCCTGGCGTAATCCTTGATGCCGTTCTTCCCCGAGCTCGCTGCCCGGTTGATGACGACATTCTCCTTGGTGCCCCGGTAGCAGAGCACGAATGAGACCATGGTGAAGGTGACGACGGTCATGACCGCGAGGAGGATCGCGCTGACCATCATCACCGGGCGGAACTTGCCGCGCTTGCCGATCTTGCGGCTGTCGATGAAGATCGCGGCGAGCGGGTCCATGACGGCGTCGAAGAGTTTCACGAGCACGAAGATCAGGGCGACGACCGCCGGGCCGATGCCCGCGGTGTCGATCCAGAACTTGGTCAGGTAGGCCTGACCCAGGTCGAACATGAACCCGCTGCCCAGGTCGCCGAATCCGTAGGCGACCTTCTCCTTCGTATTGAGTCGGGCTTCTGAACCAAAGACGGCGGGGGTGGGCTCTGCGGCAGAGACAATCTCCGCGTTCTCTTGGATGGTCATGGTCGCTCGACGCCAGGAACCTGCGCGTGTGGACGCAGCGCAGCAAAGTGGCACTGTTTCCCTCGTCGTGCGGCGAGCCCCGGGTGCAGCGCACGACAAAGCCCCCTGCCTCCCGGTCAAATGCGGGAGGCAGGGGGCTTTGTCGTGCCCGTTACTCGGCCAGGCTCTCGCCGGATCCGTTGCAGAGGAACAGGGTGGCACCCGCCGCGATCACGGTGACCACGAGTGTGGTGATGCCGATCACGATCGGGATGTTGCTCGTTCCGGGAGGAGCCATCAGGGTGAAGATCGCCGGCGCGAACGCGGCAAGCATCAGGCCGACGTTCTGCGAGACGGCGAAGCCGGTGACGCGCAGCCGGGTGGGGAACTGCTCCTGGTAGGCCGTGGCGAATGTGGCGTTCCACATCTGGAAGAAAATCGACATGGCGAGCACGCCGAGGATGAGCACCATGGCGAAGTTCTTTTCCTGCACCGCGAAGAGGAACGGGATCGAGGTGAGGCCGCCGCCGAGGGCGCCGGTGATCATGAGCGCCTTCCTGCCGAAGACGTCGGAGAGCTTCCCGAACAGCGGGATCGTCAGGGCAGAGACCGTGTTGATGATGAGGATGATCCACAGGAACTCACTCGTCGTGAAGCCGACTCCGTAACTCTCCTGCTTGCCGTAGGTGACACCGAAGACCAGGGTCGCGGTGCCGATCACGTTGGCGAGCGTGCTGATGACGCAGATGAGGAGCATGCGCGGGTAGCGACGGAACAGTTCGATCGCCGGGGTCTTGAACTCCTTGACCTGGGACTGCTTCAGGTAGGCGGGCGGCTCTTCGATGTTGCGGCGAATCAAGTAGCCGGCGAGGATGACGACCGCGCTGAGCAGGAACGGAATCCGCCATCCCCAGCTCTGGAAGGCCTCGGCGGGGAGCGCGGATGCCAGCGGAAGCATGAAGGCGAGGGCGAGGATGCTGCCGATCTGGGACCCCTGCAGGCTGAAGCTTGCGAAGAAGCCCCGCTTGGCATCGGGCGAGTGCTCGACGATGAGGGCGTTGGAGGCGCCCAGCTCCCCGGCGACGGCGAAGCCCTGGACGAGCCGGAGCACCACCAGCAGGATCGGCGCGAGAATGCCGACCTGGGAGTACGTCGGCAGAACGCCCACGAGGAGCGTGGCCAGGCCCATCATCATCATGGCGATGACGAGGACATGCTTCCGCCCGTGGCGGTCGGCCAGGTTGCCCAGGACAATGGCGCCGATGGGCCGCGCGACATAGCCGACGCCGTACGTCGCCAGCGAGGCGACGATGGCGACGGCCGGGCTCGCGGTGGGGAAGAACACCGTCGGGAACACGAGTGCTGCTGCTTGGGAGTACAACGTGAAGTCGTAGTACTCCAGTGCGCTTCCGATCCACCCACTGAAGGCGGCGCGCTTGAGATTGCGGGATGAAACCTGTTTGTCGTTCGACGGCGTCCTCTGTGACGTTGCCGTGTTTTCGCTCATGACGAAACCCTTGATCTTCCTTGATAAGTGGTTCTAGTGTGATCGTTCGTGGTGCAGAGTGCAGTTCGCCGGTCAGGCGAGTGGCGCGAGGATGTAGTCGCGCACCTCCCCCGGTTCGGCGTTTGCGATGAAATACTCCGTGAAGTTCTCGGTGGCGATGGTTTCCTTCAGGAAGTCCTGATCGATTTCCTTGAGCACCTGGATGAGGGGCTTGTACACGACCGCCTTCACCTCGTTGAGGATGCGTGCATTGCGCTGCTCAGGGACCACCCGTTCCTTGGGGTACCCGCCACCCATCGGCTCGGCGAACAGGCGCTCGAAGATGAGCGTGAGGTTGAGCTCGGCCCCCCAGCCGAAGCCCTTCGCATAAGGGATGGAGAGCGCGTTGCCTCCGTTGATCTGGGAAAAGAGGTAGGCATCCGTCGGTTCGATGGCGATGCCGCAGACCACGCCGGGGAAGCTGTTGCAGGCGAGCATGGCCCCCACGCCGGTGCCGCAGCCGGTGACGACAAAGTCCACGGCCTTCGTGCCCAACAGGATCGAGGCGAGGAGACCGTTCTGAACGTAGGTCAGCCGGCTCTCGCCCTCTTTCCCGGTCATCCCGTAGTTAAAGGACTCGTGGCCTTTCTCGTCGGCCACATCCTTGAGCGCCTTGTAGATGATGGCGTTCTTGGAAGCCTGGGAGTTCTCGTTTATCAAAGCAATCTTCATTGGTTCTTCGACCTTTTTCATTGATGGTGCTCACGATGTGGTGCGGGCAGTCCCGCGTTACTGAGGGGTTTTCCCGATGTAGGCGAGGATGCCGCCGTCGACATAGAGGACCAGGCCGTTGACGAAGTCGCTCGCGTCGGAGGCCAGGAACACTGCCGGCCCCATCAGGTCCCTGGGGGTCCCCCAGCGCGCGGCCGGGGTCCTCGCGATGATGAACTGGTCGAAGGGATGCCGGGAGCCATCGTCCTGGAGTTCACGGAGCGGGGCCGTCTGCGGCGTTGCGATGTAGCCAGGGCCGATGGCGTTGCACTGGATGTTGGCCTCGGCGAATTCGGAGCAGATGTTGCGGGTGAGCATCTTCAGGCCACCCTTGGCTGCGGCGTAAGCCGACACGGTTTCGCGCCCGAGTTCCGACATCATCGAGCACATGTTGATGATCTTTCCGTGGCCGTTCTTGATCATTCCCGGCAGCACGGCCTTGGCGACGATGAACGGCCCGTTGAGGTCGACGTCGATCACCTGACGGAAGTCGGCGACGCTCATCTCGAGCATCGGGACGCGCTTGATGATGCCGGCGTTGTTGACGAGGATGTCGATGGTGCCGACCTCGTCCTCGATCTGCTTGACCATCGCAACGATCGCGTCTTCGTCAGTGACGTCCGCGACATATCCGTGAGCCTCGATCCCGGCTTCCTTGTAGGCGGCGAGTCCCCGGTCGACGGCCGCCTGGTCGCGATCGTTGAAGACGATCCGGGCGCCCGCCACCGCATACGCCGAGGCGATTGCCAGTCCGATGCCGTAGCTGGCGCCGGTGATCAGGGCGACTTTGCCGCTCAGGGAGAAGCTCTCCATGTCAAACTTTTCGGTCATTTTCTTACTCTTTTCGTGGAAGGCATGGTCGTCTCAGCAGAAGGAGACGAGATATTCGGCGAAGCACAGCACCGTGAGCGATTGGCCGTACGGCATCGCCGTCTGGTCGATGTTCTTGTAGAAGTCCAGGTCGTCACCCATTCCGGTTCCGACCGAGACGTTCTGGACTTCGCCCTCGTCGGTGATCCGGTCGTACAGTGCGGCGACGGCCTTCTCCGCCACGGCCGCATAGCTCTTGTCGATGTAGCGCTCATGTACCGCTTTGAGCAGCCCGTATGCGATACCGGCGGTCGCGGACGACTCGAGGTAGGAGGTCGGGTCATCGAGCAGCGTGTGCCACATGCCGGACTCGTCCTGCAGCTCCGCGAGTGCGGAGACCTGGCTGTTCAGAATTTCGAGCAACCAGTCCCGGATCGGGTCTCCGGGCTTGAGTCCCAGGGTGCCGATGAGTTCCGGAATGGCGATGGTGATCCAGCAGTTGCCACGTGCCCAGAGCGCGTCTGCGTAGTTGTCACGGCGCTCGAACGACCAGCCGTGGAACCAGAGGCCCGTCTTCTTGTCCAAGAGGTACTGGGCATGGATGAGGAACTGGTACTTGGCTTCCTCGATGTATTCCGGCCGATCCAGGAGGCGACCGATCTTCGCGAGGGGCAGCACCGTCATCATCAAGGTGTCGTCCCAGAGCTGCTGAGAGTTCGGCCCGGCATAGGTCATGTGCTGCATGCCACCACCGTGAGTGCGCGGCATGTCGTGCATGGCCCATTGCGCCCACTGGTTGAGGTACGGGATGTACCTGCTGTCCTTGGTGTCCTCATACAGGCAGGCCATGGCGAGCAGCGGTGCCATCGTGTTGACGTTTTTCGGCGGAGCGCCCGCGGCGAGCGCGGTATCGAACCACTCGCGGACGACATCCGCTGCCAGGGAATTTCCGGTGATCCGGTAGTTCTTGTAGATCCCGTAGAGACCGACACCCTGGGGCCAATTCCAGACATTCCAGCTCTTGTCGTCGACGACGACATCACTGAAATGGAGTAAAAACTTACCTGACTCGTCCCTGATTGTGGTCAGGTTGGAGATCATGGCATCGATCTTTTGAACGATCTGCTCTCTGCTGACGGCAGTGTCTAGATGCATGGTTTCTCTTCACAATCTTCTTTGATTCCTTGTATTTGAAACGTTACAACCCCGGAATCCGTCGATATAGGCCCCGTGGTGTCGACCGTTGCTCAAAAACTGCCGTTTCTTGCAGCGGAGGCTGCGTGCCAGACTGTCGCCTGAGCTCTCGGAGAGGAGGCGCCGATGGAGCCTCGCCGCGCAGTGATCGTGAACACGATGGTCTCCGGGCATTTCGAGCTGTACCACGTCGACAATGCCGTCCGTGAGCACGCAAACCTGCACTATCACGACTTCCACGAGATCAATTGCGTACTGCGCGGCACGGGTGTCTTCCGGCTCGGCGGAACCGAGTACTCCACGGAACCGGGAACCGTGACCTTCGTGCGGAGGAACGACCTGCACAACATCGTCAGGCAGTCCAGCGAGTACTACGAACGTGCGTACATCCACATTCGCGAGGAGTTCCTCACGAGCCGTTCCTCAGACAGCACCAACCTCAACCTCCTGTTCGCCAAGGACGGCACCCCGACCAGCCAGGTCATCAGTGTGGATGCCGACTGGTTGCGCGAACAGATTTCTCACCTGGACGAGCCCGATCAGGAGGGCTTCGGCGCGGACCTCGTCCGAGAGAACCGGCTGATCGAGTTCCTGATCGACCTCAACAAGGCGGTCTTCGGCTCCGAGAACGCCGTCGTTCCCCACGACCTTCCCGTGTCGGCCCTCATCTCGGCGGTCATGGGCTACGTCGCCGACAACCTGGACGAGGATCTGTCACTCGATGCCGTCGCGGGCAGGTTCTTCATCAGTAAGTACTACCTGTCACGCCAGTTCAAGACGAACACCGGACTCAATTTCCACCAGTACACGCTCAAGAAGCGACTGCTGCACAGCAAAGACCTCCTGAGCACGCACGGGAACGCCCTGGACGTCTATCGGATCGCCGGGTTCTCGTCGTACACGCACTTCCTCCGCTGCTTCAAGGATGAGTTCGGCATGACGAGCAAGGAATTCATCCGCCGGAGTCGCAACCCCGAAGGCATTCACTTCGAGAATCCCGATTCCGTGTAGCGATCCACGGTCCTGGCAATCGCGTCGTTGACGGTTTCCTCCATGATGACGGCGAGACAGGGAGCGTGCGCGCTGATCGTGGCCAGAATCTGGGCGACCGGGAGGACCCCGTCGTCGATGTCGCAGCGGACGACGCGACCGTCCGAGAGGCGGTAGTCGTCGAGGTGGGCCGCGACGATGCGTCCCCCGAACCGTTCAAAGGCGTCGCTCGTCAATGCCGCAAGATCGACGGGCTCGTTCGGGTCGAGCAACGCCGTGGCGTCGAACACGATGCCGAGGAAGGGTGAGTCGACGTCGTCGAGGAGTTGCTCGACCCGATCGAGGTTATAGATCGGGTGGTTAATGCCCGGCTCAATGGCGACGATGGTCCCCACGCGTTCGCCGAATTCCGCGAGCCGCCGAATCACCGCTGCGGCCTCCCGGTACGCCTCATCCGTGAAGTTTGCCCGGGTATAGGCAAAACCCTCCGCATTGACGCTCCCCGTCTCGGTCGCCACCATCGGGGCACCAAAATGCCGAGCGTTGAGCAGATAGGCCTCGAACTTCCGCAGGATCGCCTCCCTGCGATCGGCATCCGGATGAATGATGTTGTCGTAGCAGCCCAGCACGGCGATATCCACGCCCTGGGCGGCCATCACGCGGCGGAAGTAAGCGCCCAGGCCGGGGTTGACAGCGCGTGCGCCATTCAGTTCGGGGAAGGACCGGCCCAGGGCCAGTTGCACGTTGTGCACCCCGTATCCCGCCAGGCCACGCGCCAGCGCCTCGGGAGTTGACGCCCACGTCACGTCGTGTCCGCGAGCGCCGAAATTGATCGTCATATCCGTACCTTTCACCGCTGTGGCCAACTCGCCGAACTGTACACCTCTGCCTGGGCGAGCCCTGACCTGGTCATCCGGGCGGAGAATGGCGGCCCCGTGACCAGCGCAACCCCCACGCACGGCGATAATCAGACCATGGGCGCAGATCGAGACAACGAGGATGCCAGACCTCGTGCCGCCAGTGTGTTCGATGTGGCCAGGGTCGCTGGAGTGTCCCACCAGACGGTCTCCCGTGTCCTGAATGATCACCCCAGCCTTCGCGCAGCCACGCGACAGAAGGTGCTCGATGCCATTCGGGAGCTGAACTACCGGCCGAACGCGGCCGCCCGCGCGTTGTCCTCGAGTCGATCGCGCCTGATCGGAATACTGTCGACCTCGAGTGGAGAGTACGGCCCCGCGACCATCGTCGCCGCCATCGGGGCAGCAGCACGCAGTCGCGGCTACAGCGTGACGATCGCGAACGCGGACGGACTCGACCGAAGATCAGTGGATGACGCACTCAGCCATCTGGCCGACCTCTCTGCCGAGGGGCTGATCGTGGTGGCCCCGCAGACCCAGGTGCTCGTCGCTCTCGAAGGCCTGACGATCCCGGTGCCATATGTGACGCTGCAGACGGCAGCGGGGAGCGGGCTGCATGGCGGGATGCTGGACCAGATCCGGGGGGCCCGGCTGGCCACCTCGCATCTCATGGATCTCGGCCATCAGCGCGTGGGCCACATCGCCGGCCCGCCAGAATGGCTCGACGCGCAACAGCGCCTGACCGGTTTCCAGGAGGAGCTTCGATCGCGCCAGCTGGATCCGCGATTCGTAGAGATCGGCGACTGGAGCGCCGCGTCAGGTCATCGTGCCGCCCGTGCGCTGATCGAACAGGGCGTGACGGCCATTTTCTCCGGTAACGACCAGATGGCGCTCGGCGCCCTGAGCGCCGCGGTCTCCCTGGGGATGACCGTGCCGGGGGATCTCAGCATCGTCGGCTTCGATGACGTTCCCGAGGCCGCGTACTACCAGCCCGCGCTGACGACCGTTCGGCAGGACCTGGCCGAAGCCGGACGGCGCGCCGTGGCCCTTCTCCTCGGAGAAGCTGACGTGCGTCCTGCCGTCGACCCTGAGCTCATCGAGCGGGCGTCCACCGGAGCCCCGCCGGAGCGGCCGCGACCCGAATGCTGACGGTCGACATACGGGATGCCGATGTCGTAGACTGCATATGATCGCCAATGTGATCGATCACATGCGTAAGTCAAAGGAGTCTTGTGTCGACATCGAGTACCGTTTCCCCCGGCGATTCCGCACGAGACGACCTCCGTGCGGGGCGCCTCTCGCTCGGGATCGAACTGGGGTCGACCCGGATCAAGGCGTGCCTGATCGGCGACGACCCGTCCCAGGTGATCGCGGTCGGCAGTCACGAGTGGGACAACGAGTTCGTCGGACAGGTCTGGACCTATTCGCTCGAGAACGTGTGGTCTGGCTTGCAGGCGGCCTACGCCGACCTCATCGACAATGCCGAATCACGCTACGGCTTACGCCCGGACGGCTTCGCGGCGATCGGCGTCTCGGCCATGATGCACGGATACCTCGCGTTCGATGCGGCCGGCGACCTCCTCGCGCCCTTCAGAACCTGGCGGAACACGACGACCGGCCCTGCTGCCGCGGAACTCACCGACCTGTTCGGCGTGAACATCCCGCTGCGCTGGTCCATTGCACATCTCCGTCAGGCGGTCCTCGACGACGAACCGCACGTCCCCGAGATCGCCTTTCTCACCACCCTTGCCGGTTATGTGCACTGGCGGCTCACGGGTCGGAAAGTCCTGGGAGTCGGCGACGCATCGGGCATGTTCCCGATCGACGCGCTCACGAAGACCTACGATGCCGAGCTGGTGGCGCGATACGACGGGCTCTCCGCGGCCGGCACGCCCGGATCAGGCATCGTCGACCTGTTGCCGGAGGTGCTTGTGGCGGGTCAGCCCGCAGGGGCCCTGACCGAACAGGGTGCCCGGCTTCTCGACCCGACCGGCACGCTCAAGCCCGGCGCGGCCCTCTGCCCGCCCGAGGGTGACGCCGGAACGGGAATGGTCGCGACCCGATCTGTCGCCCCCCGCTCGGGCAATGTCAGTGCGGGCACGAGTATCTTCGCCATGGTCGTGCTCGAACGACCGCTCGAGAATGTGCACCACGAGCTCGACGTTGTCACGACTCCCGCCGGGGACCCCGTCGCGATGGTCCACTGCAACAACGGTGCGAGCGAACTCGCGACCTGGGTCGGCCTCTTCGCCCGGTTCGCCGCGGTCGCCGGCCAGCCGCTCGCCAGCGATGTCGTGTTCGACGCGCTGTTCCGCGAAGCACTCGAGGGCGAGGCGGACGCCGGTGGGCTGTTGGCCTACAATCACCTGGCGGGCGAGCCGATCGCCGGCCTCAGCGAGGGCAGACCCCTCGTCGTGCGCACGCCGGACAGCCGGCTGACGCTCGCGAACTTCATGCGGGCCCAGCTCTACGGCGTTTTCGGCACGCTCAGCCTCGGGATGCGCGTCCTTGCCGACGAGGGCGTCGTGATCGAGGAGATGTTCGCCCACGGCGGCATGTTCCGCACCGCAGGGGTCGCGCAGCGATTCCTCGCCGGGGCGCTCGGCACCCCCGTCACCGTGACCGAAACGGCCTCGGAAGGCGGCGCCTGGGGCATCGCGGTGCTGGCGTCCTACCTGCGGGCCGCCGAGCACGGCCAGAGCCTCGACGACTACCTCGACGAACAGGTCTTCGCGAACACCGCGTTCGACACTACCCAGCCGGATCCGACAGACGTCGCCGGATTCACCACCTACCTTGCACGCTATTCCGCCGGCCTCGCCGTCGAACGTACCGCCGTTGACGCACTCTCACTGAAGGAAATCACCCTATGAGCAACCGCATCACTCCCGACCTGACCTCCTACGAGGTCTGGTTCCTCACCGGCAGCCAGAACCTCTACGGCGAGGAGACCCTTCGACAGGTGGCGGAGCAGTCGCGCGCCATTTCGGACACGCTCGCGGCAGCATCCGACATTCCGATCACGATCGTGTGGAAGCCGGTGCTGAAGGATTCGGAGTCGATCAAGCGCGCGATCCTCGAGGCGAATGCCGCCGACAACGTGATCGGCTTGATCGCATGGATGCACACGTTCTCTCCCGCGAAGATGTGGATCTCCGGGCTCGACGCCCTCCAGAAGCCCCTGCTGCACTTCCACACCCAGGCGAACGTCGAACTGCCGTGGGCGGACATCGACATGGACTTCATGAACCTGAACCAGGCCGCGCACGGCGACCGGGAGTTCGGTTACATCCAGACTCGCCTCGGCGTCGCCAGGAAGACGGTCGTCGGCCACGCCACGAGCCCCGCTGTCACCGCGCAGATCGGCACCTGGACCCGTGCCGCCGCCGGCTGGGCTGCGACCAAGAGCCTCAAGCTCGCCCGGTTCGGCGACAACATGCGTTACGTCGCGGTCACCGAGGGTGACAAGACCGAGGCAGAGCTGCGGTTCGGCGTGCAGGTCAACACGTGGGGCGTCAACGAACTCGCGGAGGCCGTCGCCCAGGCCACGGAGGACCAGATCGACGCCCTCGTCGCCGAGTACGAGGAACTCTATGACGTCGCTCCTGAGCTACGGGCGGGCGCCGAGCGTCACGAGTCGCTGCGCTACGGTGCCGCGATCGAAATCGGCCTCCGGTCCTTCCTGGAAGCGGGCGGATTCGGCGCGTTCACCACGAGCTTCGAAGACCTCGGAGCCCTCCGCCAGCTCCCCGGACTCGCCGTGCAGCGCCTGATGGCCGACGGCTACGGCTTCGGCGCCGAAGGCGACTGGAAGACGGCAATCCTCGTGCACGCCGCCAACGTCATGGGCTCCGGGCTCCCCGGCGGCGCCTCCCTGATGGAGGACTACACCTACGACCTGACCCCCGGAGCGGAAGTCATCCTGGGTGCCCACATGCTCGAGGTCAGCCCGAGCCTGACAACCGCGAAGCCGACGCTCGAGATCCACCCGCTCGGCATCGGCGGCCGGGAAGACCCCGTGCGCCTCGTATTCACGGCAGATCCTGGACCCGCCGTCGTGGTTGCGATGAGTGACATGCGCGACAGGTTCCGCCTCGTCGCCAACGTCGTCGAGGTGGTCGAGCCCACCGCTCCCCTGCCGAAGCTGCCGGTCGGCCGCGCCGTCTGGAAGCCGGAACCGTCCTTCGCGGTCTCGGCGGCCGCGTGGCTCACCGCTGGTGCGGCGCACCACACCGTGATGTCGACCGCGGTCGGCCTCGAAGCGTTCACCGACTTCGCCGACATCGCGAAGACGGAGCTTCTCGTCATCGATGCGACGACAGACCTCCGGAGCTTCGAACACGGGATCCGCTGGAACCAGGCGTACTACCGGCTGGCCCAGGGCCTCTGAGTCTCTGAGTCTCTGAGCCTCTGAGCCTCTGAGCCTCTGAGCCCAGGATCGGATCGCCTGGATCGAGGCACCCTGGACCAGAGCGACCACCGTCTCCGCGAGTTCGTCACCCTGGACGCGGGTCCCGGTGGCGACCTCACGACAGACCGGCAAGAACGCCGCGAGGTAGCGCCCGAAGCTCGATTCGATGCGGGCGCGGAACAGGTCGTCACGTCGGGAGAAGTAGAACGCGAAGATCAGTTCGACCGCATCGTGGTACTCGACCAGGCGCTCCAGCTCGACCCGGATCATCCGCTCGAGGCGGTCCCACGGTTCCAGCCGGGCCAGGCCGGAGTCGGACAGGGCGTCGAGCGTGCCGTCGAGCAGTACGCCGAGCAGCGCCTCCAGCAGACCGTCTTTCGACTGGAAGTGGAAGAACACGAGGCCCGTGGAGATGCCGGCCGCGGTGGCCACCCGGCGCGCGGTGACGGCATCGAGACCCTCGCCGAGGGCGATCTCGTACGCCGCGGCGAGGATCGCGTCGCAGCGCTCCTGTTCGGGCTTCTTGGGGCCGCCCATCGATCAGCCGTCTCCCTCGGTACGCCGGGCGGCGCGATACCGGCGCCACGCCAGCCAGGCGCCAGAGGACCAGAGCGCCCACAGCATCAGCACGGGCTGGAACAGCAGCCGCACGCTGCGCTCGAGGTCGGTGTTCAGCCCGAAGGAATCGGTATGCGTCGCCAGCTGCGAGATATTGCCGGGGAAGATGGCAACGAAGAAGACCGCCACGATCCAGCCGACCTGCACCCGGTACCTGCCCAGGGCGAGTAGGGAAGCGCCGAGGACGATCTCGACGACGCCTGAGGCCAGGACGACGAAGTCCCCCGCCATCGGCACCCAGGTGGGCACCTGGGCGAGGAACGCCTCCCGGTTCACGGTGAGATGACTGATGCCGGCGAGAAGGAGGAAGGCTCCCAGCGTCATCCTGAAGACGGTGCGAAGCACGGTCGCGCGCGTCTTCTGAGGTGCGAGGAGGTTCATGCTGCGGCTTTCGTGGGGGCGTGCGAGGGAGAAGCGATGCTCCGACTCTACATTGATCACTCGGTCAATGATCACTCGGTCAATCGCGGAGACTTGGCACGGTCAGTCGGACCCGAAGTGATCTCGATGGTTGGTCGGGGTGGTGTTGAGGCGGCGCCGGAACGCTCGATTCATGGTTTCAGGGGTGCCGAATCCGCATGCTCGCGCGATCTCCTCCACTGTCAGCATCGTCGTCTCGAGAAGACTGCACGCTGCCTCCATCCGCACCGCCTCCACATGCTCGGCCGGCGTGATGCCTACCTCGGACTTGAATACCCGACTGAACTGGCGCTCCGAGAGGTGGGCGCGAGTGGCCATACCAGAGATGGAGAGATCGGCGGTCAGGTTGTCAGGGAGCCAGGCCAACACGTCACGGATGGGCTCGTCGTTCGCGGACTGTGCGGCCAGCAGCGCTGAGAACTGCGCCTGGCCGCCCGAACGGCGGAGGTACACGACAAGGCGCCGCGCTACGGTCGCAGCGGCCTTGCGGCCATGGTCATCGGCAACCAACGCCAAGGCCAAGTCGATTCCGGCCGTGACGCCGGCCGAGGTCCAGACGTTGCCGTCCTGCACATAGATGGCATCGGGGTCGACCATGACCTCCGGGTAGGCCCGCCCAAGCACCTCGCACTCGGCCCAGTGGGTGGTCGCGCGGCGACCGTCCAGAAGGCCCGCGGCAGCGAGTAGAAACGCGCCTGAGCACACGGATGCGACCCGCCGCGACACCAACGCCAGCCGCCGAATGCTGTCGACCAGCCTCGGATCGCCCGCAGCTTCCTCCATATCCCGGCCCCCGGCGACCACGAGAGTGTCGATGTTTCCGACCACTGCATCGATCGGTCCCGTCGCGAACTCGAGGCCGCTCGTCGATAGCACCGGCCCGCCATCGGTGCTCACGAGTTCCGTGGCGTACCGAGCGATCGGCAGGAATCGTGAGGCGGTGGAAAACACCTCAAGGGGCCCGGTCACGTCGAGGATCTGCACGGACGGGAACCCGACGATCACGATGCGTAGTTCGCTCACTGTCTTCCTCCGTGGCCGAGATCGTCAACAGCGTGTCCTAGGTGGGCCGACAACCGAACCCTACCGTGAAGTCATACCCGCAAACACGCACGTCGGCGCGGCGAATCCGCGACCCCCTTACCTCCCGAATCCGATGGAGCCTGATATGAACTTCCCCAGAATCGCACGCGCCGCCGGCATCGGCCTCGCTGTTGTCCTGGCTCTCACGGCCGTCTCGACGACCGTCAATGTGGCACTGAACACCTCGGAACACGCCGACCTCGTGCCGTATGGGAAGAAGGTCGCCATCGACGCCGGCGACATCAATGTCTACCGCAACGGCGGGACCGGGCCGACGATGGTGCTCCTGAGCGGGTATGGGACGCCGGCACCGGCAATCGACTTCGCCCCGCTCATCCGCCAGCTGAACGCGTTCAACGTCATCGTGGTCGAGGGCTTCGGCTACGGCTACAGTGACCTGAACGTCAGTGATCGCACCATCGAGAACATCACCCGCGAGCTGCACGAGGTCCTGGCCAAGCTTCGGGTGGACGAGCCGGTGATCCTGGTCGGCCATTCAATCGGCGGCATCTACGCCCGCTACTACGCGAACGCCTACCCGGACGAGGTGATGGCGATCGTTGGCGTCGACCCTACCGCCGCCCTGTCGTCGTCTCTTGATGAGGGCGCACCCTCGACCGTCGAGAGCATGCAGGCCGCGACCGGGCTCTTCCGCGTGGTCACGACGATCGCACCCGACCTGGTTCAGCCTCCAGGGTCTGCCTATACGGCGGAGGAGCGGCACCGCATCGCCGTGATGACCAACTGGAACTACGTCAACGCGTCGGTCTCCGACGAATGGAGCCGCATCGGCGCCAACTCGACCAAAACCGCGATGCAGCCGTTCGCCTCGGACCTGCCGGTGCTCGAGATCCTCTCGAGCGACAGCGTTCGGACGATGCCCCAATGGTTGCCGAACCACGAGGCCGAACTCGAGAACGTCACGACGCACGAACTCAACGTGCTCGAAGGAAGCCACTACTTGCATTGGACGCAGTCCCCGGCGTTCGCTCGGATAATCTCCGACTTCCTTTCCCGTCTCACCCGCTAACCCCCCGCTCACCAGGAGATCGTCGTGTCAAAAATCGCCCGCCGAGTCGGCAGCATCACACTCGCCACTACCCTCACTATTACCGCCTTCGCCGCCATAGCGGTCACCGGGTTGTCCCAATCGAGCGCTGAGACTGCCTCCGCGGCGAGCATCGGGGCGCCACCCCCTCAGCCTGGCGCCGTGCCGCTCCACGGGCAGTTCGTCGTTGCGGTCATTCTCGGCCGGTCCGGATCCGACACCGCCGACGTTCTCGCGCCATATGACGTTCTGGCCAGTTCACCCGACTTCTTCGTCTACACGATTGCCGCCTCCGCCGCCCCGGCGGTCGTCGACGGTGGCATGTGGGTCGTGCCGACCCACACTTTTGGTGAGGTGGCGGCTGGTGCTGCACCCACGCCTGACCTGGTCGTGGTGCCGGCCGTGAACAGTCCGTCGGGGCCCGAGGAGGCCGCGGCGCGCGAGTTCATCGTCAACCAGTACAACGCGGGCGCTCGCATCCTCGGCATTTGTGCGGGCTCCCGGCTGCTCGCCGCCTCCGGAGTTCTCGATGGGCTTCGCGCGACGTCCCATTGGTCCCGAATCGCCGCGCTCAGAACTTCGAACCCCGAGGTTTCCTGGGTCACCGGACAGCGCTACGTCCAAGACGGCCGAGTAACGACTACCGGTGGCGTGACCTCCAGCATCCCGGGCTCACTCAAAGTCATCGCCGACATGGCCGGTGATGCGGAAGCCAACCGGGTCGGCGAATCCGTCGGCTACCCAGGCTGGAAACTAGATGGTCCGACGGCGATGCCCGTCAAAGTCTTTGGGTTCGAAGACGCTGCCATTCTCATGAACACGGCTTTCCCTTGGGGGCGACCGAGGGTTGCCGTCGAGCTGAAAGATGGCGTCGAGGAGATCGATGCCGCTGCAATCTTCGAGGTCTATGGATACTCGCAAGGTGCCACCACCTCCGCCCTGTCGGCGAAAGGGTTCGTAACGACCAAGCACGGCCTCGTTGTGAAGACCTCGATTCTCGATGGCGCGACGACCACGGTGGTTGCCGGCGAACTCGGTGCACCAGGAAGCCCGCAGGGCTTCGACGCCGCCTTCGAACAACTGTCGAGGAGCAGCAGTTCGTCGGTCGTCCAGTCCGTGTCCAAGATGATCGAGTACCCCCTCGATCGGGTCAGACAGGAGAGGGCACCGCTGATCGCGCAAGCACGTACTTCGCTTCTCCTGGTTCTCGGCCTCCTGCTTGCGGTCGGCGTCGGAATGCTGCCCACCATCATCCTCGGCTTCGTCCGACGCCGCATGAGGGCTCGCGCCTGATAGTGCAACGGCGGCTACGACGTGCTGCACTACGACCTCGCCCTTCGTCACGCGCCACCGAGGGACCCCGCGGTACTGGTAGGACGCCTCAGCGGCGTCGCGACCATCACACTCCGCGCGAAGCAGAACCTGCCGTCGCTCAACTTCGATTTGCGCGGTCTCGACGTCACGTCGGTCCGGGTGGACGGCAAGGCGGCGGCGCACGGGCTCACCGTCGGTCTGCTGCCGAAGCTCACGGAGGGACAGTCCACAACGATCATCGTCGAGTACGGGGGAAGCACCGGGCGGCCGCTCGACACGACCGGCGCCCTCTATGGATGGGTCACGACTGCGGATGGCGCGATCGTGGTCAACGAACCCGATGGCGCCTCGACCTGGTATCCCGTGAACGACGACCCGCACGATAAGGCCACGTATTCGTTCCACATCACGGTGCCGGCTGGAAAGGCGGCCGTTGCGAACGGTCTGGCGGCCGGCCCGCCACGGACCAAAGCCGGGTGGACCACCTGGTCATCGCAGGCGACGGACCCGATGTCCAGTTACCTGTCGACGGCGACGGTCGGTGACTTCACCCTGGCCACCCATACGGGCCCGCGCGGTCTCCCGATAGTCAGTGGTCCCTGAACTCGGGCACCAATGGTTCGGCGATTCGGTGACGCCATCTGACTGGAAGGACATCTGGCTGAACGAAGGCTGGGCCACCTACGTCGAATGGCTGCGGGCCGAGCATCAAGGCACTGCGACGATGCCTGCGCAGTTTGCCGACGCGGTGTCATACCTGGACGCGAACAACGGCTGGACGCTCAACATCGCAGACCCAGGTCGCGATGATCTCTTCGCGGCTCCGGTCTACCTGCGGGGAGCGGCCGACCTGCACGCGTTGCGCGCGAAGGTCGGCGACAAGGCGTTCTTCGCGGGCGCCGCTTATATGCCGCCGTCGAAGTCGGCTATTTTCCAGGCGCGTCGACGGCTCGGATTTGAATCGGTGCGGGATCTGTTTGCCCGAGTCGCGCGGCCCCTGGCCGGGCCGGACACGCCGGGTTCGTGGTTGGCTGGGCGGCGTTTGATGTCCATCGACGGAACGATTCTGGATCTGGCCGACAGCGTGGTGAATGCAGAGTTCTTTGGCCGGCCGCCAGTCAGCCGTGGCGAGCAATCTGCCTTCCCACAGGCGCGCCTGGTGGCGTTGGCCGAGTGCGGGACGCATACGATTCTGGATGCGGCGATAGGCCCATGCAGGACGTCGGAAATTGAACTCTCACGGGAGCTCGCCGGGCGCTTCGGGCCGGGCATGCTGGTCCTGGCCGACCGTGGCTTCCCGGGGCGGCAGTCGACAGCACCGTTGACCGTGCGGGTCGTGGACTACACGATCGACGACGGCCGCGACAATCCCGATGGCTACCGGTTGCTGACAACGATCCTTGATCCGGGTGAGGCATCTGCGGAAGAGCTCGCGACCGTGTACTCAGAACGGTGGGAGATCGAGTCTGTGTTCGATGAGTTGAAAGCGCATCAGCGCGCCCAGCGCATGGTGATGCGGTCCAAGGCCCCGGACCTGGTCAAGCAGGAAATCTGGGGCCACCTCTGCTGCCACTACGCGATCCGAACCCTGATGATCGAGGCCGCACAACACGCTCACCGCGACCCCGACCGGGTCTCCTTCGTCGCCGAAC
>NZ_JASJXJ010000065.1:0-19451 GCF_035018685.1 Cryobacterium sp. RTC2.1 | reverse complement strand
CGTCTCGAACATCGAGAAGCGTGCGGGCGGGCCATCGTCGTCCTAGTGGTCGAAGGCGTTCACGAAGTCGACGCTCGCCGCCGAAATTTCGGCGCGCGCGGCATCCTGGGAGATGGACTGCTCGCCATCCCCGGACTGCGGCCCGTAGTCGCCGAAGAACGCGTGCACGCCGCCCTCGATCACGAGGTATCGCGCATCCGCAGGCAGCGACGCTTTCGACGCGCTGATCTTGTCCGGAGTCGCCAGACCGTCGTTCGTACCGGAGATCGACAGCACGCCGGCGCCCAGCGCGCTCAGGTCGTTCGCGGGATATGAGGCGAAGAACAACAACCCGACAACCGGGTCTGTCGGCGCACCGGCGAAAGACTGGGCATCCATCGCCGCGACCGTCCCGCCGAGAGAGTGCCCGCCGACGACCCAACGTTCAACCGGCGGATGCGCGGCGCGCGCCGACCCGAATGCTCCCGTCGAGAGGAACGCAATCCCGAACGGCTGCTTGGGGATGACGACCACGTGCCCGGCCGCGGCGAGCGGGCGCAGCACGGCCGCGTATGCGCGAGCGTCGACTCGCGCGCCGGGCTGGAAGAACACCCCGACCTCGCTCACGGCCCCCGTGGGCTGCAGCACGATCTGGTCGGCCGTCTCGGTCACGGTCACGCTCGTGTCGGAGTCCATGGCGGACAGGGCCGGCTCAACGGCCGATGACGGCACGAGCCACCAGGCCAGCGCGATCACTCCGAGCGACAGCGCAACGAGGACACCCCGGATACCCGTGCGCCCGCGATGCCGGACCGTACGCGTGAGCCAGGAGCGCAGCGCAACCGTCAGGCTGACGGCAAACGTGAGGACGAGGAGGACCAGGTAGGCCGGATGTCCGTGCACAAGCATCGACCCGGTCGACAGTGCCGCCCAGGCGGTGACGATCACGCCGAGCGTCGCCACGACGCGGCCAGCCCAGAAGAAGGCCATGTCGGCTCGACCGGCTGTCGCCCCGCCCGCCGACCGGATTCTGCGCGTGTCGCTCATGGGGAAATTATCCCAGCGGCGCTCATCGCGAATCTACCTAAATGTATTAGGCAAAACCGATGTAGCATTAGCAAAATGGAAAGCTTCTCATGGCACGCGCAGGACTGACCGCGGAACGCCTGACCCAGGCGGGCGCTGAACTCGCCGACGAGGTCGGATTCGACCAGGTCACGCTCTCGGCACTGGCCAGGCATTTCGACGTCAAGGTCGCGAGCCTGTACTCCCACGTCACTAACTCGCACGATCTCAAGACCAGGATCGCCCTGCTCGCGCTGCAGGAACTCGCTGACCGGGCAGCGGATGCCGTGGCCGGCCGGGCAGGCAAAGATGCCCTGGTCGCGCTCGGCAACGTCTACCGCGACTACGCCCGCGAACATCCCGGTCGTTACGCCGCCATGCACTTCCGGCTCGACCGGGAGACCGCGATCGCCAGCGCCGGCGTCCGCCACTCCGCGATGACCCGCGCAATCCTGCGCGGCTACGACCTGACGGAACCGGACCAGACGCATGCCGTCCGACTGCTCGGCAGCGTCTTCCATGGCTTTGCGACCCTCGAGCTGGAGGGCGGTTTCAGCAACAGTTCCCCCGACTCCCAGGAGTCCTGGACTCGCACCCTGGACGCCCTCGACGCCCTGTTACGTGCCTGGCCGGCGCCCGAATAACGCCAGAACGCCACGCGTCCGGCACCCGCACCACGACTCCCACCTCGCAAATCCCCGATCAGAAAGTTCACAGATGTCCTCCCAGCACGACTGGATCACCACGCCCATCACCCCCGGCCTCCTCCGCGGCGCGCTCGATCTGGAACAGACCGTCCACGGCGTGCTCCCGCACCGCCTGCCCGCGTGGGCTCGCGCATACGCCGACCCGCAGCTGGCCGCCATGGAAGCCCAGCCCTCCGGGGTCCGGCTGGCCTTCAGCACCCGAGCAACCGACCTCGAACTCGACGTACTGCCCACCAAGCTGGTCTACCTCGGCGCCCCGCCGCGCCCGATCGGCGTGTACCAACTCCTCGTGGACGGGAAGCTCGCCGGTCAGGCCATCGCGACGACCGGCATCACCGTCACCGTGGACATGGCCACAGGCGCCACCACGAACCGCCTCGGCCACGTCAGCACCCTCCGCTTCACCGGCCTGCCGGATCACCTGAAGAACATCGAGATCTGGCTCCCGCACAACGAACGAACCGAGCTCGTCGCCCTCCGTTCCAACGGGCCCATCGAACCCGCGCCTGCGACAGGCAACCGGGTCTGGCTGCACCACGGCAGCTCGATCAGCCACGGCTCCAACGCCGCCAATCCCACCGAGACCTGGCCGGCGCTTGCCGCTTCGAGTGGCCATGTCGATCTGGTGAACCTCGGCTTCGGCGGCAGCGCGCTGCTCGACCCCTTCATCGCCCGCACCATGCGCGACACCCCCGCCGACCTGATCAGCGTCAAGATCGGCATCAATCTGGTCAATCTCGACCTGATGCGCCTGCGCGCCTTCGCCCCAGCCGTGAACGGCTTCCTCGACACCATCCGCGACGGTCACCCCACAACACCGCTGCTGCTGGTCTCGCCCCTCCTCTGCCCCATCCACGAGGACACACCCGGGCCCGGCGCCTTCGACCTCGCCGCCCTCGCCTCCGGTCGCCTGCAGTTCGTGGCCACCGGGGACCCGGCCGAAGCGTCCGCCGGAAAGCTGACGCTCACGGTGATCCGGGCGGAACTCGCGCGTGTCGCGCAGCAGCGGGCGGCCACAGATCCGAACCTGCACTACCTCGACGGCCTCGACCTCTACGGCGCCGCGGACTTCGCCGAGCATCCGTTGCCCGACCACCTCCACCCGGATGCCGCGACGCACCACCGCATCGGCGAGCGCTTCGCCGGGCTCGCCTTCGGACCCGGAGGCCCCTTCGCCGCCTGACGACTCCGAATGGGTACCGGTCAATACAGTCGCACCGGTCTGGCGAGCCCGGCCGGCGTCTTCCTCATCAGACCTGGTCGTGGATGGTGACGACGTAGCCATCCGGGTCGCTGAATGAGAAGGTGAGACCGAACGGGCCGGGGGCAGGGGCGCTGACGATCCGGACTCCAGCTTCGACCAGGACGTCGTGCACAGCCTGGGAGTCATCGGCGTGCAACCAGAGCGCAACTCCCGCACCGGCCCACGGGCGCACGGCATCGAGGTCGAACCCCGGCATCGGTTCCCGAACGGCGAAGGCGATCGGCTCGGTGGCGAAGACAACAGCGTGGGGCGGGCTCACGGGCGCGCGCCGCAGCCCGAGCAGCGTCTCGTAGAAGTTCGCCGACCGCTCGAGGTCGCTCACCTGCAGGGCTAGAAAATCGGGTCCAGTGACAGTCATGGTTTCTTCTCCTCGTCGAATCCCGCGTGTCAGGATCCTTACATGACTATTGTGTGTCAGGATGCTGACATGAGTCAAGAGGAGAAGGTCGGCGATCTGGCCGAGTCGGTGGGTTATCTGCTCAAGCAGGCAGCGACGGCCCTGCACGCCTCGATGGACGCGGTTCTGCGCCCGCAGGGCCTGACTGTGTCGCAGTATTCGGTGCTTGAGCTACTCGGCCACGAGCCGGAGCAATCGAACGCCGATCTGGCCCGCGGGGCGTTCGTCACGCGCCAATCGATGAACGAGGTACTGCGCGGTCTTCAGGAGCGCGGTCTGGTCGCGCGCGCCGATGTCGCCGAACACGGCCGGGCGCGGCCGACGCGCCTCACCCCGGCCGGCCACGCGGCGCTGGCGGGCGCGAGTGCGGCGGTCGCCCGTGTCGAGAAACGGATGCTGTCCCCCCTGTCCCCCGCGGAGCATGCTGGACTTCTCGCTCAGCTCGTCGCCTGCCGGGATGCCCTCACCGGCGAAGACGCTCCCACCGGTGAAGACGCCGCGCGGTAGCGTTGAAGCATGGCTGAACTGTCCGAGACACGTGTCGCCGTCTACATCGATTTCGACAACATCATCATTTCCCAATACGACAATGTGCATGGTCGTGGAGCCTTCATCAAAGAGAAGGCCCGCACCGCCACCGGCAAGACCGCGGATCGGCTCCAGGAAGCCACGGTCAACATCGGCGCCGTCCTCGACTTCGCTTCGTCTTTCGGAGCCGTCGCAATCAGCCGGGCCTATGCGGACTGGGCCGCGCCCGCGAACACCCGGTACCAGAAGCAGCTCGTCGACCGCGCGGTCGACCTCGTACAGCTTTTCAACACCTCCGGAACCAAGAACGGTGCGGACATCCGCCTCGCGATCGATGTTGTTGAGGACCTCTTCCGGCTGCAGGACATCTCGCACGTTGTGATCGTCGCCGGTGACTCCGACTACATCCCGCTCGCCCAGAGCGCACGGCGCCTGGGCCGCACGGTCATCGGGATCGGTGTGCAGGGTTCGACCAGTGCGGCGTTCAAGAACGCCTGCGACGAGTTCTCGTACTACCACGACCTCGTTGAAGACCTCGGGGAAGACCTCGGGGAGGACCTCGTCGAGGACATTCCGCACTCCACTCCGACAGTGGCCGTCGAGCCGCCGGCGCCGGACCTCGCGAAGGAGGCCCGCAAACTCCTCATGCGCGCCCTGCGCGGGCGGGCGAATGACGACGTCGACGGCTGGATGGCAGCATCCGCTCTCAAGCAGCAGATGAAGCGCCTCGACCCCGGGTTCGATGAGAAGAAGATCGGCTTCAAGTCGTTCACGGACTTCCTGAAGGCCCAGCGTTCCATTGCGGAGTTGCAGGAGGACGGTCAGGCCCGCCGCGCGCGGTTGCGCAACCGGGCCTGACGTTCGCTGCGGCTGCGACCGTGGCTGTGGCTGTGGCTGTGGCGCCTACGCGAACGTGGCGTCGAGAGCCGCGCGCAGGTCGGCGATCAGGTCGAGAGGATCCTCGAGCCCGATCGAGAATCGAAGATGCCCGAACTCGCGGAACGGCGCCGGGTACGCAGCGACCCGCGGTCCGCTCGTGCCGACATGAACGATCAGCGACTCGTCATGACCGAGCGAGACGGCCGAGGTGATCACCCGGAGCTGGGAGACGAAGCGGTTCTGGGTTTCCGGATCGCCCGCGACGGCGAACGCGAGCATCGCGCCATAGCCCCGACCGGCGAACTGTCGCGCGGCGAGCTCATGCTGCGGGTGGCTCGCGAGCCCGGGGAAAGCGACGAACGCGATCCGCGGGTCGGAGTCGAGGAACTCGGCGACCAACTGGGCCGACTCGAAATGCTGCCGGAGACGAAGCGGCAGCGTCACCGACCCGCGAGTGATCAACCACGCGTTGAACGGCGAGATCACTCCGCCCACGTCGACCATCGCATCCGCTTTGATGCGCTGGATCAGCTCGCGGGAGCCGATCACCGCGCCGCCCATCGCGTCGCCGTGCCCATTGATGTACTTCGTCAGGGAATGGACGACCAGGTCGGCGCCGTCCGCGAGAGGTCGATAGAGCGGAGGCGGAGTGAAGGTGGAGTCCACAACGAGCAGCGCGCCCGCCCGATGGGCGATCGCCGCCAGGGCCTCGATGTCGGCAACCCGGGTCGTCGGATTGGCGATCGCCTCCGTGTGCACGAGTCGCGTATTCGGTCGAATCGCCGCAGCGACCGCGGCCAGATCGCTGATATCGACGAACGTGGCCTCGATTCCGTACTTGTCGGGAAGCAGCTCCGTGAACAACCGCCACGTCGCCTCGTAGCTGACATCGGCGACCACGACGTGATCCCCGGAGCGCAGATACGTGAAGAACACCGCGTGAAGCGCCGCAACACCCGACGCCAGCACGACGGCGTCCTCGCCACCGTCCAGGGCAGCGAGCTTGGCCTGCAGTCCCAGTTGGTTGACTCCCGAGTTCCGGGTGTAGAGCGGCACGTCCGTGCCCGACCAGCTCACCGACGACGGGTCCTCCGGCAATGCATAGGAGTTCGCCATCACGATCGGGGTGCGGATCGCACCCGACCCCGCATCGACCGTATTGCCCGCATGCACGGCCAGTGTCGAGTCTTTCAAGGACAGTGGATCATGCTTGTCGGGACGCGTGTTCACCATGGCCCCACGCTACGGGAACAACGCAGACTCCCGTGTTTCATGTCGTTGGAATCCGCTGAGCTCGCCACGGACCAGGCCGACCCTTAGCGGCGGATTGTGGTGCCCACTCCTCAACAAATGCTTTCTGACCGGGTTATCCACAGGTGATTTGTGGGCGTGCGGATGCCGGTGGAATGTCGGTGGTCTTCCGTAGAGTGACCGGCATGACAGCTGAAGAACCCTCAACTATTCGTTCGGAAAGCACGGCGGAGCCCCCGCCCGGGATCCCTCCCGACTCGTACCTGAACCCCCGGCATCTGAGCCTTGTGGAGCCGTCCCTGCCCGAGGTGTATGACGCGATCCGGGAGGCGGACCGGGAGATGAACCGGGCCGCCGCGAAGCGGGCGGCCGCGATCTATGCGGCGCAACGGGTGCTCGCGGACGTGGGCCGGGCCCGAGCGGAGGCCGCAGAACGCGCCGGCGGGCCGCGAATGCCGTGGTCTCCGGAAGAAGCCACGAAAGAGGAATTCACCTGCGAGGTCGGCGCCCTGCTCCGGCTGCCCAGGCGCACGGCGGAGACCCTGATTGAAGCCAGCCGCACCCTCGCCGAAGACCTCCCCGCAACCCGGGATGCCCTGGCCTCCGGGGTGATCAGTTACCGGCACGCGCAGGTGATCATGGAGCAGGCCTGGGGCATCCGGGTCGATGACCCGGAAGCGGCCGCCCGGGCCCGGGCCGTATTCGAGGAAGTCCTCGTGCCCGACGCGGAAGTGCTGACCGTGGCGAAGCTCGCCGACCGGGCCCGGAGGGTGCGGGAGCGCACCCACCCGGAGACCATCACCGCGAGGCACCAGAAAAGCGTCGAGGACCGGCATGTGGTGTTCCAGGCCCTCAACGACGGCATGGCGTCGCTGTATCTGACAGGGGACGCGGAGAAGGTGCAGGCCGCCTACCACCGCACCCTCGACACGGCGCTGACCCTGCAGGGCCCGGAGGAAACCCGCACGCTGACCCAGCTGGCGGCGGACGTGCTTACCGATGTCCTGATCGGCGGGGTCACCCCGGACGGACTCGGTGCCGGGGTGGCCGCGCAGGTCAACGTCACCGTTCCGGTGCTGACCTTGTTGGGGAAGAGCGAGGAGCCCGGGTATCTGGCCGGGTACGGACCCATCGACCCCGACACTGCGAGGCGTCTCGCGGCCGGGGCGCCGAGCTTCACCCGGCTCCTCACCCACCCCGAAACCGGCGTGGTGCTCTCGATGGGACGCGACACCTACGAACCACCCGCCGCGCTCAAGAAATGGCTCGAGGTGCGCGATGAAACCTGCACCTTCCCGGGCTGCCGGCGCTCCGCTAAGCGGTCCGATCTGGATCACAGTGTGGAGTGGCAGCACGGCGGGGAGACCGACGCGATGAACCTCGCCCACCTCTGCCCGTATCACCACGCGGTGAAGAGCTACACCCGGTGGTCGCCGAGGCACCTCGGCGACGGTCGCATCGAATGGACCTCACCCGCCGGGTACAGCTACATCGTCGAACCCTCCGCGGATATGAGACCACCCCGGAAACCGAAACCCGCACCGAAACCACCGGTCCCGTTCGTGGACGTCTGGAACCTCGACCCCACACCCGACGACCCCGACGACTCCACCCCGTTCTAAAGAGCTAGGCGTCTAGTCTCACAGGGCGTCATACTTCGTGTTTCGCCCCCGCGACTTGTCCACCGGATACTTCTCCCGCGTCAGTGCGAGCTTGTCGAGAATGATCTGGTTCGGATCAGCGCCGATCCGCTCGGCAAGAAGGAGGCAATAGGTCAGCACATCGGCCAATTCCTCCCGTACGCGCTCGGGGCTCGCCTCGGCATCCCACTGAAAGCACTCCAGCAACTCGGCCGCCTCGATGGAGATGCTCTTCGCGAGGTTCTCCGGCGTGTGGAACTGCGCCCAGTCGCGCTCGGCAACGAATGCCGCGATCTCGTCGCCGACGGAAAATTCGTTCATGTCGTCAACGTATCAGCCCCCCGCGAACCGATTTCGTTCTCGCTCTCGACTGCACTGGCCCGTCGTTCCGGCTAAATGACAACGACTAGCTTGCACCGCGGACACCGATGGCACGACTCGAGACCCTCAGCCGTGTCCACGCCGTCGGCGAGCATCTCGATGCCACACACGGGACACAGTGGGCCGTCCCCGTCGAGCTCCCACTCAGTCATGCGCGGCGGCCGGTCTGACCACGCACCACTCGTTGCCCTCGGGGTCCTGCAGCACCTGGAACGATCCGGCGATATCGTGATGCGCCTCACCGATCCGGCGCGCTCCGAGCTGTTCGGCCTGGTCCGTCGCCGCCGCAATATCGTCGACACGCACGTCGAGATGCAGCCGGTTCTTCACGGTCTTGGCCTCGGGTACTTTCTGGAACGACAGTTGCGTCCAGCCAGGAGGCAGGATGTACCACCAGGCTGCGTCCCGCCCGCGTGGTTCGCCGCCGAGTACGCTCGCCCAGAACGTCGCGAGCGCCTTGGGGTCCCTGCAGTCGATGACGACCTCATCAATGTGTCCGATCACCCCTCGATCCTATTCAGCGAGATCCGGGTGATCTCTACGATGGGAGCCATGGCGGAAAACTCGGGCAAGCCCATCCTGTTGTTCGCCACCGTGCGGGACTGGGAAGCCTGGCTCGAGGAGAACGTCGACCACGCCGGCATCCGCTTGCAGCTCGTGAAGAAGAACTCCTCCGCACCGGGCATCGGCTACGACGAGGCACTCACGGTGGCGCTGTGCTTCGGCTGGATCGATGGGCAGGCCGGCACCCACGACGATGACTTTTTTCTACGCGCCTTCACCCCGCGCAGACCCCGGAGCATGTGGTCCCAGCGCAACCGGGACCTCGTCGCACAACTGATCGAAGCCGGGCGGATGCGACCGACCGGGTTCGCGGAAATCGAGCGTGCCCAGGCCGACGGACGATGGGAAGCCGCCTACCGCCAGAAGGACAGTCCGGTCCCCGATGACCTCAAGTCCGCCCTCGACGCCAGCCCATTGGCCGCGGACCTGTTCTCGAGGCTCTCATCGCAGAACCGCTTTGCCATTCTCTTCCGCATCAGCGGTGTGAAGCGACCCGCGACCCGCGCTGCAAACATCGCCAAGTTCGTCTCCATGCTCGAACGCGGGGAGACGATCTACCCGCAGAAGCTCTGATTCAGCTGCAGCCTGCTGCGGCTAGAGAGCTGGCGCCACCGCGGACCGGACGAACACCAGGGTTCGCTCAGTGACCACGGGCAGCGAGGCGCCCGATTCGATCGCGGCCATGGCCGCCTGGAGCACGCCCCCGAGCAGACGGGCCGTGATGTTGAGCTCAGGCACCTCGAGCTCGCGCAGTGCCTCGATGAAGGGTGCCGCCTGTTCGCGGTGCAACGCCGATAGGCGCGCCAGGCATTCTGCAGGCAGCTGGGCTGCGGCGAGCGCCGCCACCGGCCGATGCACGCCCTCCGCCGCCAACCGCAACGTCACCCGGACGTAGACGTCGAGCCGTTCCGACGCAGACGTGACCGAGTCCAAAGCCGATTGGAGTTCCGCATTGGCCCGCGGGAAGGCATCCTCGATCACGGCGACCAGGACGTCCGCACCGGAGGAGAAGTACTCGTAGACGCTGGGACGAGACAATCCGGCCGCAGCACCGACGGCTGCAGGAGTGACGGCACTGACTCCCCCGGCGATCAGGAGCTCCCTCGCAGCGTGGAGGAGGGCTGCACGCTGGCGAACGCGATGCTCGGCAACGGTCGGAGCAGTGATCTTGGGCATACCCGTCCTCTCGCTCGGCACCTCGTCACTGTCCAGACTACGAGGTCTGCCCCGGGGCTAAGGATGCAGCGCGCCCGCAGGTCAGCGATCGTCCGGCGCCGGAATCGGCACCGTACGGTCCGCCTGCGCCTGCACCTCGACGTAGGTGTCGTGCGCGGTGCCGTGGAACGCCTCATCGTAGGCGGCCATCGCTCCCGCAATACCCGCACCCGTAGCACCGCGTCGCCGCGCACGGGCGGCGAGCGCGATCAGACTCGCGAGTACGGCAGCGATCCCGCCGATCACTGCGACGACCGAGAGTAGTTCAGGCATGCCTCCAGCGTAGAACCAACACGTGCCGGCGCAGTGGGCAGTCTCCGCCGCGTGCGGCACCCTGCGAGACTCCTGTGACTTTTTGCGTTGCACGCAATAATGCAACCGCGCAGTGTTGCGCAGTGTGCAATAATGCATTCATGAACAATTCTTCCGGCCTCGGGCTCCGCGAGCGCAAGCGTGCGCGGACTTCCGAGGTCATCCACATCGCGGCGGCAGAGCTCGCGCTCGAACGCGGGCTCGACGCCGCGACCATCGAAATGATCAGCGACCGGGCCGGCGTGTCCACCCGCACGTTCTTCAACTACTTCCCGACCAAGGAAGATGCCGTCCTGGGCATTGACGAGGTCGCCGTGTCGGCCGAGCTCGACAGAGTGCGCGGATGCGACGAGGATGTCTTCCTCGCCCTGTTCGATCTGATCACCGCGCTGTTCGAAGCCACAGGCGGCGGAATCAAGTCCGACCTCAAGCGCGACGTCATCCGCAAATACCCGCAGCTGATGACCCGCCAGATGGTGCGCGTCGCCGAGCTCGAAGACCGCCTCAGTGCGATCATCGCCGGTTGGCTGGCGAAGGACGCACGCTTCGCAGAACAGAGCGAGGCCGAGCACCTCGACGAGGCCCGCATCATCCTCGGCGTCTCCCTCGCCACCGTGCGAATCACCATGAAGAAATGGGCGAGCGATCCGGATCCGACCACCGGGCCACCGGCATCCGCTGCCCCCCGAGAAACCTACGAGCGCGCCATCGCGACGCTCAGAACCGTACTGGAGAAACTCACATGACGACCGTCCTCACCCGACCCAAGCAAGCAGAAGAGGCAGGTGTTCCGTCGACCCGCAGCGTGCTGCTCGTCTTCGCCGGCCTGATGGTGGCGATGCTCCTGTCGTCGCTCGACCAGACCATTTTCAGCACCGCGCTGCCGACCATCGTCGGCGAGCTCAACGGCGTCGAACACATGCTCTGGGTCACCACCGCATACATCCTCGCCTCGACCATCGTGATGCCCGTGTACGGCAAGCTCGGTGACCTCGTCGGCCGCAAGTGGCTGTTCGTCGGGGCGATCTCGATCTTCCTGGTGGGCAGCGTCATGGGCGGACTCGCCGACTCCATGGGCACCCTCATCGCCGGCCGCGCCGTTCAGGGCCTCGGTGGCGGCGGGCTGATGATCCTCGCGCTCGCCATCATCGCCGACGTCGTTCCCGCCCGCCAGCGTGGCAAGTACTCCGGCATCATGGGCGCCGTCTTCGCCGTCTCAAGCGTCGCGGGCCCGTTGCTCGGCGGCTACTTCACCGACGGTCCCGGCTGGCGCTGGGCGTTCTGGATGAACCTCCCCCTCGGACTCATCGCGATCGCCTCCGCCGTCTTCTTCCTGAAGCTGCCCCAGCGCGAGTACAGCAAGCCCCGCATCGACTACGCGGGCATGATCGTCCTCGCCCTCGCCGCGACCAGCCTGGTGCTCTTCACGACATGGGGCGGCAATACCTATGACTGGGATTCGCCCGTCATCATCGGCCTGATCGTGGCGACGGTTGTGCTCGCCGGTCTCTTCGTGTTCATCGAGAACCGGGCAGCAGAACCCGTCATCCCGCTGAAGCTGTTCAAGAACCGCAACTTCAACCTCACCACCTCGGCCGGCCTCATCACCGGTGTCGCCATGTTCGGGGCGCTGGCCTACATGCCGACCTACCTGCAGATGGTCACCGGCGTCGGTGCCACGGATGCCGGCCTGCTCATGATCCCGATGATGGGTGCCCTGCTCATCTCGTCGATCGGTTCCGGCCAGATCGTGTCCCGTACCGGCAAGTACAAGGTCATCCCGATCATCGGCATGTTCATCACCGCCCTCGGCCTGTTCCTGCTCTCCACCCTGACGGCGACCACCTATATCTGGATCATGTGCGCCTTCCTCGCCGTGATGGGCTTCGGACTCGGCCTCTCGATGCAGATCCTGACCCTGGTCGTGCAGAACTCGTTCCCGCGGGCCATCGTCGGAACCGCGACGAGCTCGAACAACTTCTTCCGCCAGATCGGCTCGTCCCTGGGCGCGGCGATCGTCGGCAGCCTGTTCGTCTCTCGGCTGACCGACATCCTCTCGGCGAACCTGCCGGCCGGCGGCACGGGCAGCACGGGAACCAACTCACTGACCCCGGCGCTCGTCGCCGCCCTGCCCGAAGCCGCCCGTACGATCATCGTCAACGCCTACAACGACGCGCTCGCCCCGATCTTCCTGTTCATGGTGCCGCTCGTTCTGGTCGCCGCGGTGCTGCTGCTGTTTGTCGTCGAGAAACCGCTCGCCACCCACATCGACGAGGCGGAAGGCGAACAGTCGCTCAACAAGGAGATGCTCGACGAGTCGCTCTCCGTGGGCGCCAACCCGACAGCGGAGCCGGTCCTCTCGGTACGCACCGGGTTGATCCGGGTCGTCGACACGAATGAGGGTTCCGGCAGGCGGACCCGCCTTTAGCCCTGGGCCACACTCCGGGGTTGCGAGCCCTTCGTACCGCCCGCTTCTCGGGACGGGCGAGGGGCTCGCGCGTGTGCGGTGACGCGAGAGCGCGAGCCCCGCATCAACCGGTCCGATTCAGGCGAAGGATGCCTGGATAGCGACGGCCGCCGCTCCCCGCGCCCAGGCCGTGAATCCGGAGCGGTCGACGAGGATGCGCACCGGTACGGCGTCCGGGTCGCGATCGGCACGCGACGCCTCAAGGATGCGCGGCAGCTGCCGATCGGCAAGGCCGACGCCCTCGCCGGACAACACGATGGTTTGAACCATGGCGAGATTGGCGGTCGCCGCAATCAGGCGACCGAGCGACCGGGCCGCTGACCCGACGACCTGCGCGGCAACCGGGTCCCCCGCATCCGCCAGATCGAGGAGCTCGGTGTAGCCGACATCGCGTGCCAGCCCGACGCGGGCGCTGGCCGTCATGCTCGGAATCGACAGCATGGCGGTCGAACACCCGCGATGCCCCTCTGCACAGAGTGGGCCCGTGGGATCGAGGGGAAAATGCCCGCCCAGGCCCAGGCCGGTGTCACTGTTGACAACCGGTCGGTCGTGAATGACAAGCCCATAGCCGACCCCCGCACCGATGGTCAGCACTGCGAAGTCTTCTATTCCCTTGGCGATCCCGAACCAGTGCTCGGCCGCCGTGAGCGCAACGACGTCGTTTTCCACGACCACCGGGACGCCCAGTGCGTCGTGGAGCAGTCCACCCAGATCGACACCCTTCCAACCGAGGAACGGTGCCCGCTCCACCCAGCGCGACCGGCCCACCTGGCCTCCGACCGTCACGCCAATCGCCGTCACACCGTCCATTCCACCGACCTCCACCGTGGCCCGCACGATGTCCGCAACGACCTGGGACGGCTCATGGCCGCTGAGCTCGATGACGCATTCGGCTCCGAGGTTTGCCCGGAGATCGGTGGCCACGGCGAAGACCTCTCCGGCGGTGAGCTTGACGCCGATGAAACGCTGGGAATCGACACTCACATCGAGAGGCCGTACGGGACGACCGATCGACCGTTCGATCGTTTCGGGAGCATCGACCAGGAGCCCCTCATCCAACAGAGGCTTACTCAGGCGCGTGAGCGTGGCCGGCGAAAGCCCGAGCCTGCGGCCCAGTTCACTCCGCGTGATGGGGCCATGAATGAGTACTTCCCGTGCCAGGTCCCGCGCGGGGCCGGTGAGGGCGTCACTCCGATGCGCAGTCGTCACCGCGCCCTCCGCTCAGAATATGCAGCCGTCTCAACCGGCTCGTTATTTCCATTATGAATCATAATGACCGGCATTTTCACTCCCAAATGGCCTCAATCAGAGACCCGATGTCGAATGACTCCAACCACTGTGCCGGAAACTCGATCTTGACACTAGGTTATTTCCACTATAGAAATAACACATGCACCACGACAGCACTGTCCTTCACCTCCGCAACGGCGGTACCAGCGTCATCCTCGATTTCGACGGTGGCGGATTCCCTGCCGTTGTGCACTGGGGCGAAGACCAGGGTGACCTCTCCACCGACGAGGCCCAGGCGATCGTCGTGGCTTCCCTTCCGCAACGGGTCTCCGGTGGCCTCGATGAGCCCGCGCGCCTGACGGTGCTGCCTCAGGAGTCTGAGGGCTGGCAGGGCACTCCTGGTCTTCGCGGTAGCCGGCATGGACGCTCGTTCTCTCCGAATTTCTGCGTGACGGGGATGGAGAGCGGCCCGTCCGAGCTCGTCCTGCTGGCGATCGACGCCGATGCCGGTCTGACACTTCGTCTCGGGTTGGACATCGACTCAGCGGGTGTACTGAGCCAGGTGCTCACGCTGACCAACGCCGGCCTCGACGACTACCAGCTCGAAGACCTCTGCCTCACCGTGCCTCTGCCGGGCACGGCCGCGGAAATCCTCGATACGAGCGGCCGGCACCTGCGGGAACGCACTCCGCAACGGCACTCGTTCACCATCGGACGGCACGAACGTGAAAGCCGAAAGGGGAGGCCGGGTGCCGATGCCACTCTGCTGCTGTGCGCAGGAGCCCCCGGCTTCGGGTTTGAAGCCGGGCTGGTGCACGCGGTCCATCTCGCATGGAGCGGCAACCACCGGCTTGCCGCCGAAAAACTCGTCACCGGGTCGGTCTTCCTCCAGGCCGGCGAGCTCCTCGCGCCCGGTGAAATTCAGCTGGGTCCAGGACAGAGCTACACCACTCCCACGGTCATCGCCTCCTGGGGCCACGGCCTCAACGAACTGAGTGGGCGCATCCACTCGCGGCTCCGCGCCCGCCCTACGCATCCGGCCACCCCACGTCCGGTCACCCTCAATACCTGGGAGGCCGTCTACTTCGACCACGACCTCGATCGCCTGCTCGGGCTCGCGGATGCCGCCGCCCGGGTCGGCGTGGAACGGTACGTGCTCGACGATGGCTGGTTCCGCGGTCGTCGCGACGACACGAGCGGACTGGGTGATTGGTACGTCGACGACGACGTCTGGCCCGATGGACTCTCCCCGCTCATCGAACGAGTGACAGGACTCGGCATGCAGTTCGGGCTGTGGGTGGAGCCGGAGATGGTCAATCCCGATTCCGAACTCGCGCGAGCCCACCCGGAATGGATCCTGCAGCCCGGGGGCCGTTTCCCGGTTGAGGGGCGTCAACAACAGGTCCTCGATCTGTCGCACCCGGATGCGTACGGCTACATTCTCGAGCGGCTCGATGCCCTCCTGTCCGAATACCCGATTCGGTACCTGAAGTGGGATCACAACCGGGACCTCGTCGACGCGGGAAGCACCCGCACCGGCCGGGCCGCGGTGCACGAGAACGTCGTCGCCCTCTACGACCTGCTCGACGAACTGAAGGCGCGTCATCCCGGGTTGGAGATCGAGAGCTGCGCCTCAGGCGGAGCCCGCGTCGATCTCGGCATTCTCGACCATACCGATCGCATCTGGACGAGTGACTGCATCGATCCGATCGAACGACTGACGATCCAGAAGTACACGGGCCTCCTGGTGCCCTATGATCTGATGGGCGCCCACATCGGCGGCCCGGTGTCACACTCCACGGGGCGCCGGCACGATCTCTCGCTCCGGGCCGGCGTGGCCGTCCTCGGCCACCTGGGCATCGAGTGGGACATCACCACCCTCACCGAATCGGAGTCCGCTGAGCTGGCCGTCTGGATCGACTTGTACAAGTCTCGTCGCCACCTGTTCCACACCGGCACCGCCGTCCACGTCGACCACCCGGATCCGGCCGTCGACCTCCGGGGAGTGGTGTCCTCCGATCAGCGCACCGCACTCTTCGTCTTCACCCAGGTGCGCGCGAGCTCCTTCTACCCGGTCGGTCCGCTCCGGTTCGCCGGTCTCGACGACGAGTCCCGCTATCAGGTCCGAATGCTCGTCGAATCATCCACCGGCCCGGACGCCGGCCAGTCGCCCCTGTCCTGGTCCCACCAGCCGCTGACCCTCACGGGACGGGCCCTGCGCACCATCGGCGTGCAAGGACCGGTCCTCTTTCCCGAACACCTCGTCATCATCGAGATCACTTCCGCCTGAGGCGGAACCAAGCGCAAGGAGGCGCAATGAGAAACACCAACCGCACCGGGCTCCGGCATCGCAGACGGATCACGGCAACCGCCGTGGTCGTCGCAGCCGCGACTCTCGTCGGACTCTCCGGATGCTCCGCACCCGATACCGGCATCGTCACGCTGAACTTCTTCCAGTTCAAGCCGGAAGCCGTCACGGAGTTCGCGTCGATCATTGACGACTTCGAGGCGGAGAACCCGGGAATCCGGGTTATCCAGAACTCCGTGCCAGACCCGGACACCGCCATCCGCACCCTGCTCGTGAAGGACAAGGTGCCCGACGTGTTGACCCTCAATGCCAACGGCAACTACGGCGAACTCGCCCGGGCGTGCATCTTCGCCGACCTGGCCGCCACCCCCGTGGCAGCGACGGTCAACCCCGCCGTACAGAACATCGTCCAGGCGCTCGGAACCTGCGCGGCCGACGGCGGGAAGGAAGTGAACGCACTCCCCTTCGCCAGCAACGCCTCCGGCATCCTGTACAACCCGACCATCTTCGCCCAGAACGGCGTCACCGTACCCACCACGTGGACAGAGCTTGTTGCGGCAGCCGAGAAGTTCAAAGCCAACGGCGTCTCGCCCTTCTTCTGCACCCTGAAAGACGCGTGGACCGCCGCCCCCGCGTTCGTCAACCTCGGCGGAACGCTGATGCCGAACGGATTCTTCGACGCCCTCCGTGCCGAAGGCTCCAACGTTTCCTCGGGCACAGTCTCGTTCCAGAAGGACTTCGCCACCGCGGCCCAGAAGGAAGTCACCCTGTTCAGCTATTGCCAGGACAACTTCGCGAGCCGCGACTACAACGCAGGCAACAAGGCCTTCGCGGATGGCGAATCCGCGATGTACCTTCAGGGCTCGTACGCAATTCCTGCCATTCGTGCCAACAATCCCCAGGCGAGCATCGGGTCGTTCCCCTACCCGGTCACCGATGACGCCGACGCCCGCGTCGTAGTCTCCGGTGTCGATGTCGGGATCGCCATCGGCCGGGACACCGCGCATCCTGCCGAAGCGCAGAAGTTCGTCGATTACCTCATGTCTCCCGCGGTCGTCACCGGATATTCCGAGGCTCAGAGCACGTTCTCGCCGTTGGCGAACGCCACCCCCAACACGGACACCGCCCTGGCCGGACTCGAACCCTATTTCACCGCCGGGAAGATCGTCGGCTTCATCGACCATCAGATTCCCGCCGCGGTGCCGCTCGTGAACCTCCTGCAATCGCTCGTGATCAGCGGCGATTCCGGAACCTTCCTGAGCGACCTGGACTCCGAATGGAGCAAGGTCGCGGCCCGCACGACTACTCAGAGACAGGGGAAATGACGATGACGTCGACAACATCAGTCCGGATCAAGAAACACCGGCCGGAACCTGCAGTATCGGCACCGGCATCCGCCCGGTCGTCGTTCGCCCGCACCCCGCGCACCTTCTACTGGATGGTGGTGCCGGCCGTTGTGATCTTCTTCGGCCTGCACACCGTCCCGGTGCTCTCTGGAATGTTCTTCAGCCTGACCAACTACGCCGGCTATGGCACCTGGGACTTCGTCGGGCTGTCCAACTACGTCAACCTGTTCCAGGACGACCGCGTGCTCAATTCCTACGGGTTCACCTTCGGATTCGCGATCGTCTCCACGGTTTTGGTCAACGTGATCGCCCTGGCCATCGCCCTCGGACTGAACTCGAAGATCAAGTTCCAGGCGGCCTTCCGCGGGGTCTTCTTCATCCCATACGTGCTGGCCATCCTGATCATCGGATACGTCTTCAACTACCTCTTCGCGAACTCCTTCCCGGCGATCTTCACGGCCATCGGGATGCCAGGTCTGGCCACGAACCTGCTGGCCAGCCCGGACTTCGCCTGGGTCGGCATCGTGATCACAACGGTGTGGCAGGCAGCGGCATTCAACGTCATCCTGTATCTGGCCGGCCTGCAGACCATCTCCGCAGACCTGTACGAGGCTGCGTCCATCGACGGCGCATCCGGGTGGCGCCGGTTCCGATCGATTACGTTCCCGCTCATCGGTGCATACTTCACCATCAACATGGTGCTGTCGTTCAAGTCGTTCCTGCAGGTCTTCGACCAGATCGTCGCGCTCACCGCGGGCGGTCCGGGCACGTCCACCGAATCCATCGCCCTGGTCATCTTCCGAGGCGGCTTCCAAGGCGGCTTCCAAGGCGGAGAGTACGGGTACCAGATGGCCAACGCCGTCATCTACCTCTTCGTCATCATCATTGTTTCATTCGTCCAGCTGCGCTTCCTGCAGCGCCGGGAGGCGAGCTTCTCATGACCGATACCCTGACCACCCCGACCGCGTCGCCGACGCCGAACCTGCAGGATGCCGGCATCGCGAAACCGCGCACCCGCCGACGCATCGACGGCGGCAACGGCGGCACCAACTGGTGGCTGACCGCACTCATCGCAGTGTGCTCGCTCACCGTACTCATCCCGCTGTACTTCACCGTCGTCACCGCCCTCAAGACGCCGGACCAACTGGGCGGCACCGGGTTCGAACTGCCTACGAGCATCCGTTGGGAGAACTTCGCGGATGCCTACGAACTCACGAACTTCCCGCGCGCCCTGCTTAACACGGCCCTGATCACGGTCGGTGCGGTGTTCCTCACTCTGCTCACCAATTCGCTCGTGGCCTACGCGATCGCCCGCAACATGCACAGGAAGTTCTTCAAGGGGCTGTACTTCTACTTCCTCGCCGCGATCTTCGTGCCGTTCCCGATCATCATGCTGCCGGTGGTCAAGGAGACCGCGGTGCTCGGCATCGACACTCCCGTTGGCCTGATCCTGCTGTACACGGTCTACGGGCTGTCGTTCAACATCTTCATCTTCGTCGCGTACATCAACTCCATTCCGGTCGAGCTGGAGGAAGCCGCCCGCCTCGACGGGGCGAGCACCTGGACGGTGTTCTGGAAGGTGATCTTCCCGTTGCTCTCCCCCATGAACGCGACCGTGGGCATCCTCACCTGCGTCTGGGCGTGGAACGACTTCCTGTTGCCGCTGGTGGTGCTGTCCGACCCCTCGGCGCAGACACTGCCGCTGGCGCAGTTCATCTTCCAGGGCCACTTCAACACGAACTACCCCGTGGCCTTCGCCTCGTATCTGATGGCCCTCGCACCGCTCCTGGTCGTGTACGTGATCGCCCAGAAGTGGGTCGTGAGCGGGGTCACCCGCGGTTCGGTCAAGTAGCCCGGGAAAGCCAGAATCCCGGTGTGTCATGCGGCCGGTGTGGATCTACTGCGAACGCAGTAGATC